>DRAO01000267.1 GCA_011041825.1 Chloroflexota bacterium | reverse complement strand
GAGGGTGTTGAAAAAGTGCCACGCTGTTCTTGCTCAAAGGGTTCCCTCCGGCGAGGGCAGGTTAAAAAGCATTTTTTGAAGTGTTTTCTCGTGCGGGGGCGAAGCCCCCGCACGAGAAAACACATCCTTTTTTCTATCCTTAGCCTGCGGAGTAGTTTCCAACCCCGGAGTTTTTCAACACCCTCGGCTTAACCGCCCTTGAGCACCTTTTCAGGATACCGCCGCCCTTGTGGCGGCGGAGCTTCAGCCTCTCTTGAACGGCCCGGAGCTTGTCTCCGGGCAATCTAAAGAAGCACTCAGCAAAAAGGCCAAATTTCAGTTAGGGCGACCAGCGCATATCGAGCAAAACTTAAGAGACGATGCACACGGGCATAAGGGTAACCCGTCCGCCTGGACCCGGTTCGCACATCAGGGCTGACTTGGTAGCTCTAGCCTCCAGTTCCTCTCCACCCAGCTCCTCTTCAGCCAAGGGAGGAAGGACGATGTAGAACTTATCGGGGGTGTTCTCGACCACTTCGTAGGTTACGCCTTCGGGCACTTCCACGCCGGCCTCTTTGAGCACCTTCACCGGGTCGGCCTTGAGGGCCTCCCGGTAGGCTGGGTCCGTCGTTGCACGCCGCAGAACTTCCATCAAGGGGTCTTTCTGCTCAGCCATTTCCTATCACCTCCGAAGATTTTGTCTCGCCATCGGGCATACAGGGTTTTGACAGGCCGCCGCACGAACAGTGCCAAGGTCAAGGCCGCCAGAGCTCCTCCTGCTGCCAGGCCGAAGCGATTAAGCAGGTAAGAAATCTGCCAAAACAGGGGGAGCATCACCAGTCCCACAAAATACGCAGCGGCCAGCAGCCCATAGCCCAGGAACACCCTTTTCTGGTATGGCTCCACGTGCGGAGGGGCTTCCCCGCCTAGCAGGATATGCCGCAGCCAGCGGCGGCAGTAATCGAAAGAACGATGCCGCAGGTTGACGATGCCCGTCAAGTCGCTGAGGACGTAATAGCCGTCGTATTCCATAAAGGGGTTGAGGTTGGAGAAGGAGAGGGGCACGGTGGATAACGTCAGCATCACGGCAAGGCGTGATAGATCGCTTCCGGTAGGGGCCAGCCACCACGCCCAGGCGCTCAGGGAGCCGAAGGCCAGGGTAGAAAGTGGCCCCGCCAGGGATACCCAGGCCCGATGCCAGCGGTTGGGGAAAAGCCAGGCATCGGAAGTATCGGCATAGGCGGCCAAGGACAGGTAGTAGAACATCACCCCCATCTTGTGGACGTGGCCTCCGAAGTGGACGCAGGTGAGGGCGTGGGCGAGTTCGTGCACCACGATCACCACCGCCATACTTACGTAGAACAGCAAGGCGTAGCTGGCTATGCCCCATCCGCTGGCGGCGATTGCCGCCAAGGTGTCCTTGAATTCGCCCCAGGATGCCAGCACCGGTATGAGCCCGCTGAGGGCCAGCATCACCCAACACCAGGCCGCAGGGGGGCTGAAGAGGAAACGCACTTTCCGGTAGAGCCGTTGGGTGAAAGCGTCGGTGTCGGGCACCGTGTAATCGAAACGGAGCAGCCTCGCCAGGCGGGATGTCCACCCTGAGAACAGGCGGGATAGGAGCCTGGCATAGAGGTTCCCCCGTCCCTTTTCCAGGAGGCCGAAGGATTCCACCCTTTCCAGAAAGCGCTGCACCGTTTCGGGGCGGATGGGGCGGTACCTGAGGCTGTATTCCCGCACGAGGTCCCGGACTTCGTGATGGCCATCCAAGAGGGTGAGGACGAAGTATTCGTTCTCTTTGAAGCGGAAGTACTTCAGGGCTACGGGGTCCTTGATGACGAAGTAAACCTTGCCTCCCTCCTCCACCCGGGAGACAACCAAATCACCACGGAGCCTGGGGCGGGCCTTGATGAGGCGCAGGCTCTGGGCCAGGCTTTCCCACAGGGATGGTCCGCCTTGGGGTTCACGGGCCAGGCGCTCTTCGGCCAGCTCCCAAAGCGCACCAGGAGCGGCTCCGCCCTCGGTTGCGGTCAGACGCTCCTGGGCGAGGGAGAACACGTCGCTATGTCCCTTGGCCTTTGATGGCGATGCCCCTGCCACTTCTTACTCCACCTTTTCGCTCAATGCTTCCCAGATGTTAAGGGGAACTTCTCGCCTCCGTCTGCGGGCGAAATAGGTTTTGTAGCGGAGTTCCCCTCTTACCTCAAAGGCTTTCAGGATGCCCTTCTCCACCAGGGAGTTAAGCAGTTGCTTGGCTTCGGAGGGCTTCATATCCAGCTCCAGCACCAACTCGGCCAGGCTCATCTCTCCCCGGCGGGTGATGAGGTTCACGATGCGCCGCAACTCCGGCGATAGATCCAGCAAATCAACAGGGCTGATACCCTGGGCTTTTTCACGGGCCTCTATCTCGGCCTGGAGTCTGTCGAAAATTCCGGCCATCGGCAGCTCCTTCTGAACGCAAAGGTGTGTATCCCCATCCCTCGCCCCTTGCCCCTCGCCACCCGCATACCCGCCACCCGCTAGTAAATCTCCGGCATCTCGATGGGCTCCGGCTGGGGCTTGCAAACCCCGCACCATAGGGCATCGGCCACCACCACGGCTTTAGGGGTGTTGTTTTCCCCCACATAGATGGTGAGGATGAAAGGCATCGTGGAGCAGTGCTCTTTGCAGACGGCCCGTCCGCAGAAGCGGCATATGCCCTGGGCCGGTTTGCCGCATTGCCAGCATTCCATCATCAACCCCTTCACGCTTTGGCTTGAAACCACAGAGAGCGCAGAGGTTACAGAGTTTCGCTTTTGTTTACAATATTGCACAAAAGGGAGGGTTATCTTTTTGGCGGCGAAGCCGCCAAAAAGATAACTTGGCTCATCTCCAGAAAATGTGCAACGAACCGAGCTTTTCGCCCACACCGAACAGCTTCGTTCACGGAGCGCAATTTTGTAGCACGGGCACTTTATGCCCGTGCGAGCCCGCACGGCGATAAAGTCGCCGTGCTAAGCAGCGGCGCCGGATGAAATCCGGCTTGCATAAGCACACATTTTGGATATGAACCTTTGATTTTCTCTACGCCCTCTGCGTCCTCTGCGGTCAATTCCCAGCCTGCGGTATCATTAAAGCAGGCTATCGCTTTTCCTCCTGCTGCCGGATTTTCCTCACGTGCTCTCGAAGGCGCCGGAAGTATTCGGTCTCGGTGATTTCGGCCACCTGCCTGGCCTTTTTAACCTCGTCAATCTCGATGCGCAGCTTCATCACCTGCTGCCTGAGGCGGCGCTCTCTGGCCTGAACCTGCTGGGCCATAGAAGCGAATACCCGGCTCAATCGGGCGACCTCATCGCTACCTCTGGTTTGGGCGAGTTCTGAAATCCTCTCCTCGCTCAACTCGCCCTCCTCCATCGCCCTGGCAGCCGCCGTAAGCCGCAGGAGCGGGCCGGTGATGCTGCGGGCCAGGAGGAAGGCGACGGCTATTACCCCTAGGACGGTGGCGGCGATG
>DRAO01000503.1 GCA_011041825.1 Chloroflexota bacterium | reverse complement strand
TGGCAGGACCCATTGCCTGATCCGTGGGATGTGCTGGTGCAGGTTATCGGGCGGGATAAGCTCCTAGAAAGGCTTGGGAAGTGAGTGAGGGTGAACTTATGGGCGAGGTGAAGGTTAAGGTTCGCCTGTGTAACTTCGGCGACCTTGTGCTTAAAGAAAAAGGGCTTACGGAAGAAGTGCGGAGCTTGGAAATACAGGGCCTTGTTGACACCGGAGCAGTGATGGTTATGCTGCCCCAGGATATGGTCGAGGCGTTGGGGCTAAAGGTGAATGGCAAAGTCATCGTGACTTACGCCGACGAGCGCAAGGAAGAAAGGCCCATAGCATCCGGGCTTCTGCTCAAAATCGGCGACAGGGAGATGCTGACCGATTGCGTGGTGGGACCGCCTGGGAGCGAACCCCTCATCGGCCAACTGGTGCTGGAGCGTCTGGACCTCATCGTGGACCCGGTGGATAAGCAGCTCAAACCCAGGCCGGAATCGCCATACCTGCCCACGCTGAAGATGAAATAACCCACCCGCACACCCGCAAACTCGTACACTTGCAAACCTGCAAACTCGCAAGGAGGGATAACCAATGAGCCTGGCACGCATCTTTGAGGAACATCCTGAACGCAGGTACATTGAATTCGGCGGTAAAGGTGGCCTTGGCAAAACCACCTTCTCCGCTGCCACTGCCTACTGGCTGGCCAAAAAGGGTTATAAGGTCCTGGTTTTCTCCGTTGACCCCCAGGCCAGCCTCTCGGACATCTTCCAGCGGGATATTTTCGGCAAGGGCGCTGTGGAAATCATCCCCGGCCTCTTCGCCCAGGAGATTGACGCCGACAGGCGCATCAAAGAATACCAGGACGAAATCCGCCAGAAAATACTCGATATGTACGGCTTAGAGAAGGTGCCTGATGAAGTAGAGCGCTACATCCAGGCTGCCGCCGCCGAGCCCGCTATGGAAGAGAGCGCCATCTTCGACCAGGTGGTGGACATCGTCCTCCAGGGCGATTACGACTACTACATCTACGACCTGGTCCCCCTGGGCCACGCCCTCTACTACCTGAGTATGGCGAGCGTCTATGACCAGTGGATTGAGAAAATCACCAAGCTCCGGGAGGAGATGCAGGAATACGCCCAGGTGGCTTCCATCCTACAGCGCAAGAAAGAGTTTGAAGAGGACAAAATCCTCCGGGAGCTCCAGGAAATCCGCTACCGCATCAATACTTCTTCCAGCATCCTTACCGACCGGGAGAAAACGGCCTTCTTCTTCGTCATCATCCCCGAAGAGATGGCCATCCTGGATACAGAAAAGGCGGCCAAGCTCTTCGCCAAGTACAAAGTCCCCATCTCCGGCTACATCGTGAACCGGGTGTTGCCCAAGGAACTGGAGCAGCAAGACATCCCCGAATACCTGCGCCACCGCCTGGAGATGCAGAAGAAATACCTCAAAGAGATAGAGGAGAAATTCGGCGACCAGGTCCTGGCCTACATCCCGGAATTCGAACGGGACATCACCGGCCTGGATATGATACACCGTATGGCAGAGGCGATGTTCGGTAAAATAGAAGAGTAAAAGTTTTGTGGACAGCTTCGCTGTCCACAAAACTTTTATCACCTCTGTAGGAGGACGGCAATGATTGAGAAATCTATGCGCCAGTTTCTGGAAGAACACCCTCAAATGAAATACGTATTCTTCGGCGGGAAGGGCGGCGTGGGCAAGACCGTGATGGCCGGAGCGGCGGCCCTGTGGTTCGCCAAGCAGGGCAAGCATACCCTGCTGGCCTCCACCAACCCCGTCCACAGCCTCACAAGCCTCCTGGACCAAGACGTTTTCGGCAAGCCCACGCCCGTGGAAGGCGTGCCCAACCTCATCGCCTACGAGATTGACACCAAGGACACCATCGAACGCTCCAAGCGGGAGATCAGGGAGAAAATCGAATGGTTCCTCAAATACGCCGACATCAAAACCCGGGCCGACGAATTCGTCGAATCGGCCACGATGAACCCGGCCTTTGAGGAATCGGCAATGTTCGAGAACATGATTGAGCTTATGTTCAAAGATGAGTACGAGGTTTACGTCTTCGACACCGCCCCCACCGCCAACGCCCGGCGGCTGCTGGGTATGTCCAGCGTCTACTCGCTATGGGTCAACAAAATGGTGGAGAGCCGCAAAGAGGCCCAATCCCTGCGGAAGCTCCTCTCCTTCAGCAAGAAGGAGGAGAAGGACCCCTTGATGGAGTACCTCATCAGCTTCCGTGACCGCATAACCAGGGCTAAGCAGCTCCTTACGGACGATTCAAAGACGGCTTTCTTCTTTGTCACCCTCCCCGAGGCTCTGCCCATTGCCGTTATCCGCCGCTTCATTAATTGGTTCCATGACTTCGGCATCCCGGTGGGCGGAGTGGTGGTGAATATGCTCATTGATAAAAAAGCGGTGGGCGAGAACCCGCCCGAATTCGTGCTGAACCGCATCATTGCTCAGGAGAATTATATGCAACAGATATGGGAGCAATTCGATGGGATGGTGCGAGCCATCATACCCCTGTATGAGACCGAGGTCAGGGGTATAAAGATGTTAGAGCGGGTTTCTGAAGCGCTGTTCTCTTGAGGGGTGTTATGAAGTGGATGAGAAGTAAAAACGGGAGGGCCATCAGCCTTTGCGTGCTGGTGGCCCTAGTAGTTGCTTTGGCGTTAGGATTGGCGTATTTTGGATACCGCCTCAGCCATATCCCTCTCCTGAGCCCCGCACAACAGGAGTGGCTGAGCCGGAAAGGCAAACTCATCATTGCAGGGGATAAATACCTTCCTCCCTTTGAATACATAGAGGGCAACGAATACAAAGGCTTCAACGTTGACCTTATGTACTCCCTTTCCCTCCACCTGGGTACCGAGTTAGAACTCAGGCCAATGGCTTGGGATGAAGCCCGCAGGGCGCTGGAAAGGGGCGAGGTAGATGCCATCCAGGGTATGCGCTACACCCCTGAACGTGCCCGCATCTATGATTTCACCCGGCCCTTCCTGCAAAGCTATTCGGTTATCTTCGTGCCTGTGGAACAAGAAGGTGTGGATGAATTGGAGGACTTAAAGGGTTTGCGGGTGGCTGTGCAGGAGGGGGACATAGCCCATGATTTCTTGAAGGCTATGGAAGGCATCCAGCTTATCACTGCCCCTACCCAGGCGGAAGGGTTTCAACTCTTATTGGAAGGCAAGGCTGATGCCTTCGTGGGGAACAAATGGACCGGGCTTTACAACCTCAAGCGCCTGGGAGCCACAGGGGCAGTGAAAGCAGTAGGCGACCCCCTGTTTCCCTCCCCGTATTGTATGGCTGTGAAAAAGGGGAATAAAGAATTGCTGGAAATCCTCAACAGAGCCCTTGCCGCCCTCCAGAAAGATGGCGCTTACTCGCTGATATATGAGAAGTGGTTCGGTACCCGGCCAGAGGAAAGGCCATCCAGGATCTCCCTCCCTTCCATTGCCTATCTAACTGCGGCTTTGCTGATGATT
>DRAO01000099.1 GCA_011041825.1 Chloroflexota bacterium | reverse complement strand
GACCCTCTTTACATCAGGCCACAGCCCGATGCCTGCTATGTAGGCGATGAAAAGCCCCAGCCTTATCACCCCCTCCACAAGGTTGCTTATCAACGCAGAATGGATGAAGCGCTCAAGCAAGCTGACTATGGCTACCGGGAGGAGGAAGAAAATCCCCACTGCAAAGGCCATCCCAAGCCCAATTGTTAGCCAAGCCCCTGTTCCCTTAAGCTCTACTTCCTCCTCTTCGAGAGCCACATTGGCTGAGAAAAGCAGGGCTTTAACCCCCAGCCCCAATGCATCCCAGAGCAACATTAACCCTCGTAGGAAGGGAATCCGAGCCCAGGGGCTCTGGTAAATGCTGGGGTTAAGGGGTTCCCGATGGAGCACGATATGCCCTTTGGGGGCACGGACGGCTATGGTCATCGCCTTTTGCCCCCGCATCATAACCCCTTCGATTACGGCCTGGCCCCCATAGTTAAGGGGGCCTTTGCTGCGGCTTTGTTGCGAAAGATGCGCCCGGTTCACTGCTTTAACCTTTCTGAGCTTCTCGGATGAGGCGGTGGGTGAGCATTTCCCCTAAAATCACTAAATCCTCCGTGGGCAGGTAATGCCCGGCGGAGCCATCGAAAAGGACCTGAACTGAAGGGCCAAATTCCTCATCGGCCAGGTTTAACACCACTGCCATCCAGAGGCGTGGGAACATACGGAAAAGGAAAGAAGAATCCCCGAATGAAAGCTTCTCACCCCCCAAAACCCTGGCGGCTTTCTCGAAAGCCTCCTTATCCCTCCCAAAGGTCTTGGCAAGTTTAAGGGCGGTGCGCCCTTGGAAAACGGGCCAATACCCCTGTCCCCCGGGGAATTCCCGGAAGGAAACCCAGTGCTCGGCCAGAGGTGTGCCATCGGCGTTGATGAGGTAGTGCAGTATGATCAGGAGTGTGGAGAAGGGAGGAACGGCCCCTGTGTCCTCCTCAGTTACCTTTCCGTCCGGATAAGTGACTTTATACCTTTTGTTCCAGAACAACACCGACCATTCCCCCTGGCCTTCTCCCGTTTCCCTGTAATCCACGGCCGCTTTGAAGGCAGCCTCCCAGGGGTCGAGAGCGGCAATGTCCCGTTTAGCCTTGGTCAGGGCTGGCCCGTAGATTTCCTCTTTGCTGCGGGGTTGAAGCAGAAGTTTTTTGTTCCTCATCGTTGTTCTCTCCCTATGTCATTTTAATCACAATGTCACCGATGTTGAAAGAAAGCCTCTATTTCTTCTCAAGTGCGCTCCAGGGCTTCCAAAGCGTTCCGCCATTCGATGGAATCTTCCCAATCCGGATGCTCTGATCCTTCCCCCCGATCTAACCGGGCTTCTAATTCCTCCAAAGAGAGCCCATAGCGCTGTTCATACCGTTTGATAATCGCTTGCAAAAGCGCCTCCCGATTGCGCATTTCCTCTAACAGCCGGTTCATAGTCTCAGAGGAAATCCTCAAGGGGAGCGGTTGGACACTAGCCTGAGACATCAGAACTCCTCCCTACGTCATTTTAACCACAATGTCGCCGATTATGTTGGCTGCTTCATCCCCCCGGTCAGCAGCATTGGAGAGGTGGCGGTAAAGCTCCCGGAGCTTAAGGAGCTGGGTGAGGTGCTCGGCATCTTTAGGGCCATTGAAGAGGTCGGCAATGGCCTCCCTGTACACGCTTTCCACTTGATTCTCCAGGGTTTTCGCCCGGACAGCATGGTCATTGGCGACATTAGGGTGGTCCTTAAGGCGGACTACAGCCAGGTACAATTCATTGGCCGCTTCCTCCAGCAAGGCCACCATCTTCCGCAGGTACTCGTTAGGTTGCACTTCCAATATTTCCATCTCGTCAACCGTGGTGTAAGCGTAATCCAGCACATCATCTATGGCCCTCGAGAGGGCAAATATATCTTCCCGGTCTATAGGGGTGACGAAGCTCCGGTTGAGTTCATCTATGAGGATGCGGCGCACCTCATCGGCATCCCGCTCAGCCTGAATCACCCTCTGGGCATTGTGGTCCGTGGGGGCTTTCATATACTCGCCCAAGGCTTGCATACCTTCGAGGGTCTTAGCCGCTTGTTCGGTTAAAAGGCGGAGGAACCTGTCCTCCTTTGACTTGAAGAAATCCAACAACCCCATAGACACCTCCTTATCCTGAGGCATTCTCTTCAACCCATTCTTCGCCGCCCTCCCACACTTCTTTCTTCCAGATAGGCGCAATCTCCTTGATACGGTCTATAGCATACCGGGCAGCATCAAAGAGCCCCTGCCGATGGGCTCCCGCCACGGCTATAACCACGCTTACTTCTCCGACTTCCAGCTTGCCCGTGCGATGGACTATCGCTATGTCATCCACTTGAGGCCATTTTTCCCTTATCTCATCCCCTATCTGGGCCAGGGTTTCTTCGGCCATTTCGGGGTAAGCTTCGTACTCCAGGTAAAGGACTTTCCGGCCACGACTCTCGCCCCTAACAACTCCCACAAAGGTCACGATGCCGCCCACGCTAGGCCTGTTCACACGGTTTACCACCTCATCAACGGAGATGGGGGCTTGGGTTACCTCGAACTTCTTACCATTTCCCCCGCTGACAGGGGGGAATACGGCGAGTTCATCGCCTTCCTGAAGCTTGTTTTCAGGCTTGACGTAGCGCTTGCTGACGGCGATGAGGGCTCTGTTGAGCAAGCCCTGCAAAGCCGGGGCTTCTTCTCCGAGTTTGTCCAAGGCTTGCCGAACCGAAGCACTTTCGGGCAGCTCCAGCCAAAGTTCCGAAGCCCCTGCCTTTTCCCGATACAAGGCGAAAAGTTTAACTTTGATGCGCATTTTGGCCCTCAAGAAAAGGTGCTAAGTTCCAAGGTGCTGAGGTTCCAAGGCGCTAAGGTGCCAAGGTGCGAAGGTGCTGAGGTGCCAAGGCGTCAGTATTCGGTGAATTCACGGCGCCTCAGCCCTTCCAGGTCCAGCGTGCCGGTGCGGGGGTCAAGTTTGATCTCCCATTGCTCCATTGTGCGAGCGCCAATAATGGCATCCAATTCGTGGCCGTCGGCGGTGCCCAGCTTATCCACCATAACCGCTTCGGTGAAAAAAGTCAGCCCTTCTATTCTGCCCTCCATAAGGCAGACGTTTTTGATTTCAATAAGCTGCCCTCCCAGCATAACTCGTGGGGGCTCGCTTATCATCCTCTTGGGTGCCTTGGGCACCAGCTCCGAACGGACGTAGGTGTACAAAGCCCCGGTGTCAAAAAGGGCTGTGGCTTGTTTGCCTTCGATTTCGATGGTTTTGATAATCCTGGCCATCTCAAGCCTCCCAAAGCGCTCACTCCAGCACTATGTCCCCGCTCTTCCCCCCGTGTTTCTCCACCAGGCGGATGTTCTGGATGCGCATTGTCTTCTCCACGGCTTTGGCCATATCGTAAACGGCAAGGGCGGCCACGCTGACGGCGGTGAGGGCTTCCATTTCAACGCCTGTCTTGCCCACCGAGCGGACGGTGGCGGTGATTTCCACGCAGCTTTTCTCTTCGTTAATGCCCAGTTC
>DRAO01000294.1 GCA_011041825.1 Chloroflexota bacterium | reverse complement strand
GGAGGTTTGCTATGGCGGCGGTTCCAGAGGAGCAGCAATGGAACACTATACTCAGGATATTGGAGAAGCAACCCGATTTGAAAGAACGGCTGCGAAGGACCTTGTTCTCAGAGGAATTCCTCTCGCTGCCCGAAGCCCTTAGAGTGGTCGAGAACCAGCTGCGCCGCCTGGCAGAGGCTCAGCAGCGCACCCAGGAGCAATTGGATGCGCTGATGGAGATGCAGCGGCGCAATGAAGCCGAATGGGCCGAATTCCGCAGGGCTAGCGAAGAGCGCTTGACCAAGCTTGAGGAAACTGTGCAGAGCCTCGTGGAAGCCCAAGAGAAATCTGAGGAGCGCCTCACCAGGCTTGAGGAAACTGTACAGAGCCTCGTAGAGACCCAGAAGAATTTCGAGGAGCGCCTCATCAGGCTCGAGGAGACCGTACAGGACCTCATAGAAGCTCAGAAGCGCACCGAAGTTCAGATGGGCTACCTCATCAAGGCTCAGGAGCGCACGGAGAAAACCCTGAACAAAGTGGTGGAAATCCTGGCCGAGCATTCTAAAGCCATCGGCGACCTCAAAGGCGAAATCCTGGAGATGAAGTATCGGTCACACCCCACGTATTTCTGCGCCCTGGTACAGCTGTCTGAGCTTAAAGTGTGGGGATTGCTGGACGGAGGCCGAGTGCTCCCGCCAGATTAAAATCCAAGGCCAAGGAGGGATGAAATGGCGCAAGGTCAAGGAGGAGAACGCAAGCTCAGCTTTATGGACGGCCTTATGTTCGGATGTGGGTTCTACACGGCTGGCATCATCTTCGCCATCGCTATGGTCATCCTGTGGCTCATCCTCGTCCTGGTCCTCTCGGCACTGGGGATTGTGAGTTTCGGCAACCTCTTACAGCAGGGATTCTAGGGAGCTATGAAGGCGAGAACCCCTAAGGAACTCGGGCGGCTGGGCGAAGACCTGGCCGCCCGCTATTTACAAGGCCAGGGATACGAAATCCTCCAACGTAATTACCGCTGCCAGGCCGGGGAGATTGACATCGTGGCCCGGGATGGTTCGTGGCTTGTGTTCGTGGAGGTGCGGACCCGCACCGGGCATTATTTTGGCACCCCCGAGGAATCCATCACTCCAGCCAAGAAGTCACACCTGCTCCTTGCTGGCCAAACCTATGTGGATGAGCGGGGATGGGACGGTTACTGGCGCATTGACGTGGTAGCCATCGAGTTATCCCCACAGGGCTCCCTGCGTCGCATACACCTCATCCGGAATGCGGTGGAGGAAGGATGAGCGAAAAGCAAATCCCGGGGGAAACGGGGGATGTCCCCCCACCCCTCGTCGCCATCGTAGGGCCTACCGGGGTGGGGAAAACCCAGCTTGCCTTGCGCCTGGGGGAGGAGATGGACATCGAGGTGGTGTCCGCCGATTCCCGCCAGGTCTACCGCTATATGGACATCGGCACGGCCAAGCCCACCCCTGAGGAACGCAAACGTGTCCCCCACCACATCATTGACGTGGTTGACCCGGATGAGGAATTCACCCTGGCCCAATTCCAGGAGATGGCCCGTGCTGCCATCGAGGACATCCTCAGGCGTGGTAAGCTTCCCCTCCTGGTGGGAGGGACGGGGCAATACGTGTGGGCCGTGCTGGAAGGCTGGCAGGTTCCACGGGTCCCACCCCAGCACGAACTTCGGCGACAGCTATATCGGGAAGCGGAGGAGAAGGGACATCAAGCTCTCTTCGAGCGGCTGCGGGAGCTCGACCCGAAGGCGGCGGAGTTCATTGACCCCCGCAACGTGCGGAGGGTTGTCAGGGCCATAGAAGTGTGCTTGATAACCGGCAAGCCCTTCTCATCCCAGCGGGAGAAAAGCCCCCCTCCTTACAGGACCCTCATCATCGGCCTCACGATGGAACGGGCGGAGCTCTACCGACGCATTGACGCCCGCATCGAAAAGATGCTGGAGAAGGGCCTGGTGGAAGAGGTACAGCGCCTGCTCGCTAGGGGTTATGGCCCTGACCTGCCCTCGATGTCCGGGGTGGGCTATTGGGAGATAGGACGGTACCTCCAGGGGGAGATAAGCCTGGACGAGGCCGTCCGGCTGATGAAGAAGCGAACCCGCAACTTCGTGCGCCATCAGTACAACTGGTTTCGCCTCACTGACCCCCGCATACACTGGCTTGAGAGCGACGAAAATGCCCCTGGAAAGGCCAGGGATTTAATCAGCCGTTTTCTCTCAGAGCTTTGATTATGCGGTCGGGGTAATCCGTGCCGATGCAATCCACCCCCCAGGAGGCCAGCTTCAGGGCTGGCTCTGGCTCATTCACAACCCAGGTGCTCACGGCCAACCCTGCGTTGTGCGCCTCTCGCACTGTCTCCTCGTTGAGGAAGGTATATTTGGGGTGGATGGCATCGGCTCCTGCTGCTCGTGCTGCCGCTACGGGGTCAACCAGGACAGCCACGTAGAGGATGCCAGTGGAGATGCCTGGCTCCAGCTCCTTCACCCGTTTGACGAGGTGATGGTCGAAGGAGATGATTTCCACCTCCTCCTGCAACCCATAGCGCTTCACCAGCTCCACCGTCTTATCAACGAGCAGTTCGCTATCAGGCTGCTCGTGCTTAATCTCCACCACCAACCGCACCCGTCCCTTGGCCCAGCGGAAGACTTCCTCTAAAAGCGGGATGTGCGTCCCGGCGAATTCCGGCCCGAACCAGCTACCGGCATCGAGGTGGCTTATCTCCTCCCAGGTGAAATCACCCACCAGCCCGGCCACGCCCGTGGTGCGCTTCAGGGACTCATCGTGCAGGACCACAACCTGCTTGTCCCTGGTGAGGCGAACATCGAGCTCCACAAGGTCCACCCCCATCTCCAGAGCCTTCTGGAACGAAGGCATTGTGTTTTCAGGGGCATAACCCCTGGCCCCCCTATGCCCCAGTATCAGCGTTTTGCCTTGCTTCGCCAACAGTTGCAATCCCATAGCTTCCTCCCTCACGCATTACATAGTTTATTGTAACCGCACCTTTCGCACCTGTGGTCGAGCACCCCCTCGGGCATCGCCCCTGACTTAAGCAAGCCCCTCATCTCCTCCATAACCCGGAGGAGTTCTGCCCTCAGGGCTGGCGAATACTCCACCCGGAAGTGCTTCCCTCGGTAGGCGATGATGCCGTAAGGCGGCGGCCTGCCCTCGGTTTCTTCGATGAGGAGGCAGTAGGCGGCCAGTTGCAGGATATGAGATTTGTAGGGCTGGGCCGGGGCGGAGCCCGATTTTACCTCCACCGGGATGAGCCTGCCCCGCTCCCGGAAGACAAAGTCGGGCCTCCCCACCAGGCGATAGCGGGGAGAGAAAAACTCCCGCTCGCACCGCTGCCACCGCTCCGTATCGGCGCTGATGAGCTTACCGCCAGGGAGCCCCATCTCCCCCCGTCGTCGGGAGACGAACCATATTAAGAGCACGGCTATCGAGAACAGAGCCAACCCGGTAAGCCACAACATCTGCCCTACCCCCATTTGTCCTAAAGCAGATGAACCAGGTGGACCTCAT
>DRAO01000187.1 GCA_011041825.1 Chloroflexota bacterium | reverse complement strand
GATTTCCCTAGAGCTATTCAAAATCTATCGCCTAATACCCGATGCTCGTGCGGAAGAGCACGGATTGGTTCGGGTGGTTGATGAATCAACGGATACGTTATTCGATCGGTGGCATATTCTACCAGGTTTTCGGGATAGAACCAGCGCTCTCCTCCATCGAAGCTAAATCCGAGGTCGTAGAACGGACTCTTTCTTCCTCCCACATAGCGAAATTCTGCGGGCAGAAGTCCTATAGCTCTCTCAAGAAGTTGCAAGCTGTGTGGAGCCAAAATTGTCCTGTCAGCGCCTGTGTCTAAGAAAGCTCTCAGGAAGGCAATGCCTTCTAAATCCCTATGCCGAACTGCCACAATCATTATCGGGGCAGGTTTTAAACCAGGATGATATGGGTCCATCGGATAAGGGTGGGGGGAGGTAACAAAGCCCATATTGTTCACTCCATAGCATTATGGGCGCCCTTCTGGTATTTCAGGGATTTCCTCCCCTATCTTGCGGACATAAGGGCGCGCTCCTGGATTGCTCCGTAAAGCCTGTAAAAGCGCTTCTTTCCTGTTAGGCCCAACGGCCACAAGCTTCCCTTTGCAGAACACCGCAAATTGACCAGGGTATTTTGCCTCTAACTCCGCTTTATTCCTCTTGTAAGCCGCCTCGTTTTCCTCTAATTCCTTAAGTACTTCCGCAGCATAATTCTCGCCGGCGGGCCTTTCCTGTACGCTTTCGAGCAGAGCCTCGTATAGCGCCAGGTCTTCTATGGCTTCCTCTATCTTGGTCCAAAGGCTCCTATCCACCAGCACGTATTCCCTGCCGTTCAGCTTCAGGTATCCCTCTATCAATGTCCTCATCTTAAATCTCCTTGTGTCCCAGTGGTTTTGGCAAAGGTTCGCTTACCGTTGCTCTTCCCCTGCCTTATACCCCTCCTCAAACGCCCTCAGGTTCAGCTCCTCCGTGCCCCTGGGGACCGAGGTGCGGATGGCTTCCTCAAAGGCTTCCCTGGTGATGAAATCGGTTACGGCGGCCAAGAAGCCCAGCATCACGATGTTGGCCACAATCCGCCGCCCCAGCCCCTCGGCGATGCGGGTGGCGGGCACCTTCAGCAGCCGCACCCCGGCGGGAGGCGGCGGCTCCGGGGTGACCAGGTCCTCATCTATGATGGCGATGCCCCCTTCACCCAGCTCGGAGTGATACTTGCTCCAGCCCTCCTGGGACATCGCCACCAGCACCGAGGTGGAGATGATGCGGGGATACCAGATGGGCTCATCGGAGATGATGACCTGGGCGCTGGATGCGCCGCCACGGGCTTCGGGGCCGTAGCTCTGGATGAGCACGGCATTGCGCCCGTCGTAGATGGACGCTGCCTTGCCGGTGATGTATCCGGCCCGGATGATGCCCTGCCCGCCCAATCCGGTGAAGCGCACCTCTATCCTGGCGATGGGCTTCCTCTGAGACGATGGGGATGACGGGGTAACCGGTGTCTCCTCCCGGGTTGATACCTTCAACTGGTCTCTGATCAACTCCAGGAACGTAGGCTTCTCCACATCCACGAACTTGCCCACCACGATTTCCTTCCCTGGCTCGATGGCGGCCTCCTTGGGGTCAATGCCGTGCCGAATGACTGAATGCTCCCTGTAAAACTTCATCGCATCGAGGCCCTGACGCATACGATTACGCCGTCCAAAGCCTGTAGGACAGGGGGCAATCACCTCGATGAATCTGAACCCCTTCCTGTCGAGAGCCTCAAGGATAGCCCTCTCCAACCTCCGCACGTGTAGAACAGTCCATCGAGCCACATAGACTGCCCCGCTGGCTGCGGCAAGGTAAACGAGGTTAAAGGGATGCTCATAGTTTCCGTAAGGGGAGGTGGTGGTGTAGGCGCTGGTGGGAGTGGTAGGCCCCATCTGGCCGCCGGTCATCCCGTAGTTGAAGTTGTTGACGCAGATCACCAGCATATCAATGTTGCGGCGGGCAGCATGGATGAAGTGGTTTCCGCCGATGGCTATGAGGTCGCCGTCGCCGGAGAAGACCACCACTTCAAGCTGGGGATTTGCCAACTTTAGGCCGGTAGCGAAGGGTATGGCCCGTCCGTGAGTGGTGTGGAAAGAATCGAGCTTGACATAACCAGCCACTCGCCCGGCGCAACCGATGCCCGACACCACCGCTACTTTATCAAGGTCAAGCCCCGACTTCATCAGGGCCGAGATAAAGCAAGAAAGCGCAGTCCCTAAACCACAGCCGGGACACCAGATGTGAGGGAGGCGGTCCTCCCTCAGCAGGTCATCCATCGGGTGACGTTCTACGAATTGGATTGCAGGTTTGGTTTGGGTCTGAACCATTGTATCCATAGCTCGCTCTTCTTCCCTCCTCGGAGATAAGGTAGTAAGCTAACTGCCGGTAGAAAGGGAACACTCCCCATCGAGAAACCAGTGTTTTATTGAGGGCAGGAGCCTTCTCATACTCAATCCTGGCAGGGTTTCCTCGCCGTGACTATACTTGACGCCAAGGTAAAATCCGCTACAATATAGGCAGACTAGAAAATGCGAGGTGTTTTCACTATGGAAATGTTCTCTGCGATATACAAAGGTGGCCGGGTTATAGAACTTCTCGAGGACATTGAATTACCGAAAGGGTTAAAGGTACTTGTCATCGTGCCAAAGCCTGATCAGGATAGGGTTCTGCATCGCCAGCTTCTATCCAGGGCCGAAGCCGTTTTCGCCAAGCTTTGGGATAACGAAGAAGACGAGGTTTGGAATGAGTATTTATAAGCAACGGGATATCGTTTTAGTTCCTTTCCCCTTTTCAGACCTTTCTGGCCGGAAGGTTCGACCTGTGCTCATTTTATCTAATGACTCCTACAACCAACGGTCCGCTGATGTTATAGTTTGTGGGTTAACTACTAACCTTAAGCCTACTCCTTACTCAATCATCATTGATGTAACGGACGTAGAGCAAGTAGGGACGCTCAGGCATAGAAGTAAAATTAAAGTAGATGCCATAGCTTCGTTAGAACAATCAATCCTTATCAAACGTATTGCCCGTTTAAAGGCTTCTGTATTCGAGCAAGTTCTTGCGATGCTTTATAGGCTTATTGAGCCCTCATCCAACTGAGCAGGCTCATTTGATTTGGCTTTAGGTAGAGCTTCTAACTCCGTCTGAAAATGGGGGACACCCCCCGGCAAGGGGCTCTGCCCCTTGCACCCCTGTTTTCAGCCCTCGGAACCTTGGTCCCTCAGCCCCTCGGAACCTCAGTCCCTCAGCCCCTTGGCACCTCGGTCCCTTGTAGCCTCCGCCCTACCTTGCCGCTTCCCGTATCGCTTCCAAAATATCCTTGGGGTCGTGGATGTCGCCGCCGGCGTGGAGCACGGGGATGACTTTGGCCTTCCCGGCGGCGCAGCGCTCCACATCTAGCGATACCTGGCCCAGGTTGATTTCGGGAACCACGAAGGCTTTGACCCGTCCGGCCAGCTCCCGGATGCGCTCTTCGGGGAAGGGCCAGACGGTGATGAGGCGCAGGTATCCCACTTTGATGCCTTCTTT
>DRAO01000098.1 GCA_011041825.1 Chloroflexota bacterium | reverse complement strand
CTCCAGATACGAGAAAGCGGGCTGGTCCTCCCGAAAGCGCCCGTGAGCGGCCAGATGGATAACGCCGTAATCCCTGGCTTCACGAAGCCAGCGTTGCCGGGTAGCTTCCCCCTCCATCCGCACCGGAGTATGGGGGAAAAGGCTCCGGAGTGCTTCAATTTCTTTCTGAATCCCTCCCAGATGCCCGGCCGTGTACCCGAAGATAAGGGGACCGGGATGCCCCACCCGGTGCACCTTCTCATACTGCCTCTGTCGTTCCACACAGGACGCCCATACCGTGGCTCCCGGCACGTCGAGTATTTCGTAGCGTTCCACCAGGAAGGCGTTGCCATCGTAGAGGGCGTGGAAGGGAACGGAGTAGAGGAGGCCATCGGGGGAGATGAGCCAGCAGGGGTATGATGATAGAGCCTTGGCGATGGGGCCGAGCAGAAGGGAGTATAATGTCTGGGCCTCCTGCTTTGTTGTGTCCAAGAAGGTTTTGAGGTAACGCCGTCCGTACTCGGAGCCATATCCGGCGCACAGCTCAAGGAACCCTTCCCAATCGGCCTCAAAGCGGCGGAGGGCCTTCTCGATGTCTGAGAGAGCGCCGAGGTGGAAGGGGCCTTCCAGGGAGTGATGGCTGAGCAGGAAGGCCCACAGGTGTCCACGCACCGTGTAATACTGGATCAGGACGGTGTCTTCGTCTAAGAGGGGTTGGATTTGGGAAGGGAGAGCGCACAGCCGTGCGCCCCTACAGTGCGCCACGCCTTTGCGGCTTCGCTCCCAGCGCCAGAAGTCCTCTTTGAGTTCTGTCTCTGCGGCGGCTATGGCCTGCCGGATTTCATCGGGAAGGACGGGGGCGAGCTCGCCACGCTGTCCAGCGGAAGCCAAATGCAAGCGGGCTTCCCGATAGAGGGCATTCAGGCGGGAGAAGGAGCGCCGGAGGGCCGCTGCTTCTTCGTCCCCCGCCGGTTCGATGCCGCTTGCCAGGAATTCCACCAGCACCGGCGATTTCAACCGCTCCACCCAGGCGAAGGCCTCCTGCTTTTCTCCCCTCTGCATCGAGAGGGAGATGAGGTCTTCGTACACCTCCCGCTTGTCGGCCATAAAGGCGGTGCGGAAGGATTCCACAAACAACCGGCTGCGGATCGTTTCCACACAGGCGATGGCCTCCCGATACCGGTGAGCCGCTTCCTCCGGATGCCCGGTGGCCTCGGCTATGGTGCCCAGCAGGCGATGAACCAGGTAGGCCAGCCATACTCCCCCGGTCTCCTGGGCCACATTCGATGCCCGATCGAGGTACTCTCTAGCCTTCGCCACCTCACCCTTTTCCAGGAAATAACGCCCGATAAGGAGGTGGGCGATGCCTTCTTCAAAGCGGGGGCCGAAACGGACGAAAATTTGGGCGGCTTCCATCAGGTCGGGCAAAAGGTCATCCCCGGCCAAATCCCCAGCTTGCAGGCGGGCGTATGCGTGGTAGAGCGAAAGCTCGGCCATCTGGGTAGGCGGAGCTTTGACGGCTTCCGCTGCCCGATAGGCCCGCCGAAAGGCCTGACTGGCCTCCTGGTGACGGCCCCAGCGGGCATAGAGCACCCCTAGGTCGAATTCGGCCCGTACCAGGTCGTTCCACATCTCGGCTTCTTCAAAAGTGTTGCGGGCATTTTGCAGGGCTTGTTCGGCTTCGGGGAAAGCATTTAGCTGGGTCAGAAGGTACCCGATGTTGAGTTCGGCCCGGGCCTGCTGGATGGCCTCTCCCATCTCAATGGTTAAAGCCCGCTTGCGTTCATAGGCTTCCAGGGCCTCTTCGTATTGACCCAGCAGTTCATAGGCAACGCCGGTGTTGTTGAGCAATCCTCCCAGGCGGCGTTTATCTTCTCTGAAGAAAGCGGAAGCGGCCTTGAGCACCGGCTCGAACTCCCGTGCCAGGGCGATGGCCGCTTCGGGCTCTCCCATATACGCCAGCGCTGCCACCATCCCCACGCCCATCCGGGCCTCGGCCAGCCGCCTCCCTTGGCGCTGGTAGATGCGCCGGGCTTCTTGGTAAGCTTCCAGGGCCTCCTGGTAGCGGTCGAGGAATATAAGCGCATTGGCTCTGGTCCACCAGGCCAGGGCTTTGGCTTCCTCGTGCTCTGCCCTCTCGGCAATTTCCACGGCCAGGTCGGTCAAAGCCAGCGCTTTCCAGGGGGTGCTGTAGTAAAATTCGGAGCTCAATCCCTTGAGGGTCATAACGGTTTCCAGAGCAGGGGGGAGGGCAGGGGATAAAGCCTTAAGTTCAGCATACAAGTGTTCGGGGCTTGAAGCACGGGCGAGGATTTCCTTCAATTGCTTTACCCAAGGCGCTTCCTCCATCTCAAACTCCTGATAGGACGCAGATTAACGCAGATGGGCGCAGATTTTATCTGTGTTAATCTGCGAGAACCTGTGTCCTATATCTACTCTTTCACCTCCACTTCGGCGGTGACCAGGGCCTCTTTCTCCCCCATAATGGCCAGAGCATAATGGCCTGGGGGGATTCCCGTGAAGGTGAAGGTGCCATCGGCCCCTATCCGCTCATAGGCTCGTTCGCTACCCCTCTCGTCGAAGAGGACGACCTCGCTCCCTCGAAAATGCCCGGCAGCCTCGGAGGGGAGCAAGCGTCCCCCCAAAGTGTAATCCCCGTTATCCTGCCGCTTCCAGGTTAGGAACAACGAGAGCGACTCCGGGAGCTCGACAGGCCGGTCGGACGGATACACCTGATAGAGCCGGACGTGGCACTCCCTTCCCCGCAGGGCAGGCTGCCAAGAAGGCGGCGCAAGGGTCTGCATCACCACCAGTTGTACATCCTCGGCTATGCGTTGCAGCCAGGTGCGGATGAGCTCCAGCAGGGGCACACGGCCGTATGCTTCCTCTTCCAATTTGGCCCGATGCAGGGCCATCGCTTCGGCCCGGCAGAGGGAGCAAAGGCGTATGTGCTTGACGATATCCCTCTTCTTCTCCTCAGAAGTATGTCCCCAAATGAAATCCCGCAGTTCATCCACCGATGGGCAATCGAAGCGGTAGAGCTTTTCGCTCAGGGCCTGCCTTAGAGCCAATAGAGCCCGCACCTCGGCAGCGCAGGCAGGGCATTCGGCCAGATGGGCGCTGACCCGAGGGTTGGGTATGCCGTCCAAATACGCTTCTATCTCCCACTCCTTTATAACACCTGGCGCAATGCACTTCATACGTTTTTCCATCATCAAACCCTCCCATAAAATACAAACCTCTTCAGAGGCGTTTTTGTGCCATCCGTTTTAGGCGGATGTCACGGCGCAACCGTTTGAACAAATTGCGCCGCAGCCGGTACACTTCCTCCACGCTGGGGAACTCATCGGGGTAAAGGCGTACGATCTCCCTGGCCTTCAATTTTCCCACCAGGGTAAGCCTGGCCAGCAGCTCCTCCCGCCTGTCTCGACAATGGCTTTGCACGATTTGCCATACTGCGGTGGCTTCTAAATCCTGCTCCGAATCATCCGGGGGAACGTGGCCGGGTCCCCTGGACACCCCAAAGTCCTCAGACCAGGGGATTTCGATTCTCTCCCG
>DRAO01000312.1 GCA_011041825.1 Chloroflexota bacterium | reverse complement strand
TGGCTATCGTCGCCCCGGAGGATGCGGAGCGGGTGTTGGAGGCCATGCATCGCACCCGCTACGGCAGGGAGGCCTGTGTCATCGGAGAGGTGATCGCCGAGCCCGCAGGCAAGGTGGTGATGAAAACCAAAATCGGCGGCACACGCATCGTGGACATGCTCAGCGGAGAGATGCTGCCGCGGATATGCTAATCTCGGAACGATGTGGTAAAAGGGGCTCTGCGACGGACAAGGGGGTTAAGGGGCCTAAACGTGCCCCCTAACCCTTCTTTTTAGCCTCTGAGCCAGGAGGTGGGCCACGGCCGGCTCTCACATGCCGAAGCGATAGCCGACGCCGCGGATGGTGCACAGCTTTTGCGGATGGTGGGGATCCTCCTCGATCTTCTTCCTCACCCAGCAGATGTGGACGTCCAGGGTGCGGGTATCATCCATGTACTCGGTCTCCCAGACCTCCTTCATCAGGAATTTGCGTGTCAGCACCTGCCCGTAATGTCGTATGAACAGGGCCAGGAGCCGGCACTCTTTGGGGGTGAGCTTGCGGACGGTGCCGTCCATAATGAGCATGCGGTTATCCAGGTCCAGAGTGAAGCCATCAACGCTCAGGACATTGGATTCCCTGCCCTTGGTGGATAAATCGTGCTTGTACATGGTTCGACTCCTTTACATTGGTGTTTGCACTCGATGGAGTGCCGCTTGAGATCCTCTAAAAATACACGGCGAATCTGCCGTACATTTCCACTCCTTAGAGCTCGCGAAAACAAAAGCGCGAGATTGGCCGGTCATGCCGATCAACCTCGCGCTTGCGCTGTCGGTCTTCGGCAGCCCGGCCGTCATAGCTTTGACAAAGCGCCTTAGACCCGTGGCTTTGCGTCCCCGTCTTTCGACGGGTTTGCCTTTATCGGACCTTTACTCTGCGGTTGTTCAGGAGCCTTGAAGCGGCAACTGTCCGCGAAGTTCGTGCCTAACCGCTAATCCCGTGGGGACTTAGCCCGCAAAATAGTAGCCCACATTCCAGTCGGTGAGGATATATCGAGGTTTGCTGGGGTTTTCCTCTATCTTCTGACGGAGATAGCGGATATATAGCCTCAGGTAATCGAGTCCATCCCCATCGGCGTATTCCGGTCCCCAAACCTGGCTCAGGATAGTCGTATAAGGCAGGACCTTGCCCCTGTTGCGCACCAAGTAGGAGAGGAGGCGAAATTCCCTGGGCGTCAGGTTCACGGCCTTCCCCCTCACCGTGACTTTTTGCCTGGCAAAATCCACCACCAAGTCTCCCAGAGCGAATACGGACGGCTCCTGCGATGAAGGCAAGCTAGTATGGCGAAGATGGGCCTGCACCCTGGCCGTCAATTCCCCAATGCTGAAGGGCTTGGTGATGTAATCGTTCGCTCCCAATTCCAGGCCCTTAGCCGCGTTCGTCTCTCCTGCCTTGGCCGTGAGCAGGATGATGGGCACGTCGGATACTTCTCGCAGGCGGCGGCAGACTTCCCACCCGTCCACCTTAGGCATCGTTATGTCTGAAATGACCAGGTCTGGCTGGGTTTTATAAGCCTGCTGCAAACCCTCAGCTCCGTTGGTGGCGCTGACGACCTCGTAACCCTCTCTTTCCAGGCTCAGTTGGAGAACTCTCACTAGATTGGGGTCATCGTCAATGATTAAAATCCTTCCCTTCATCATCCACCTCTATCTTTTTCATTGGATCAAGCCTTTTCTCAGCAATCGCAGGAAAGCGGCGACGACTTTGGGGTCAAATTGCTTGCCTGCCTCCTTTTTCAATTGCTCGATGGCTTCCTCTTTAGACATCGCTGGGCGATAGGGGCGATTCGCCGTCATGGCCTCGTAAGCATCGGCCACGGCCAGAATGCGCGCGCCCAAAGGGATCTCCTCGCCTTTTAATCCTTTCGGGTAGCCCTTTCCATTGTAACGCTCGTGATGATATAAGATGATAGGAATGAGTGGACGCAGGGCGGGCACAGGGCGTATGATCTCCACGCCGCGTTGAGGATGAGAGCGTATGGCTTTCCAATCCTCAGGACTCAATTCGTTCGGTTTGCGCAAGATCTGATCGCTGACGGCAATCTTGCCAATGTCGTGCAGCAGCCCTGCTTGCCGCAGGGCCTCGATCTCCTCGGCGGGGAGCTTAAGCTCCTCAGCTATGGCCATAGCATATAGCGTTACCCGCTCCGAGTGGCCGCGAGTGTAGTGATCCTTGGCCTCGGCGGCTTGCACCAGGGCGGCGATGGTGGAGAGAAGCGCCTCGCGCGCCTCCTCGTAGAGCCGGGCCCGTTCGATGGCCATCGCGGCCTGATTGGCATAGATGGAAAAGAGCTTGATCTCCCTATCGGAGAAGCGGTGGGGGCGATCATAGCGAACAAAGAGCACCCCAATGGTCCGTCCTCCCGCTTTCAAAGGCAAACCGATGAGAGATTTGATCCCTTGCTCGCGCAGGTGAGGAGGAACCCACCTCCCCGCCTTCTCCACGTTGGAAATCGTCAAAGGCCGCCCCGTCCTGAAGACGGTCATGGTGATGCCTGAGGGTTCGGGCGGAGGTTCCCTGGGCCCCAGAGCCAACTCCAGGTTGCCATCCTTGTCCAAAAGCTTGATTACCGCCGAGTGGGCTCCGGCAGCTTCCACCACCTTCTCGATAACCAACCCGGCTGCCTCTTCGAGGGTCAAAGCGGAGATGATTTCGGTGCTTAGCTCGTAAAGGCGCGTGGTTTGGGCCAGATCCTCCCGTGTCTCCCAGGCCAGGCGGGCACTTTCGATGATCGAAGCTGCTCGATCGGCGATGGAAGAGAACAGCCTCTTGAAAAACTTGTGTGTAGGATAAGTCAATGAATTTCCCATTAATCCAACAGGGGCCGCTTTGAACACTCAAAGGGCAGCAGGTGCTCATATGCCTTGAATCATGGGGGGCTTCCCATTGGGCTTCTCTCACTTCGCTTTAACTTCGGTTGCTTTCCCCTTTTCAAATCTTTCCGCATAGGAAATTAAGAAAAAATCAATAGCCTCGCGGATGAGCTGGCTACGAGATATACCCTCAATGCGGCTGATTTCCTCCAGTTTTTCAGCCTGCTCCTTGGTCGTGAAGAAGGATATGTATCTATCTTTCTTCTTGGGCTTGTTCAAAGTAGCAATCCAAGTCATTGTTATTTGACCCCACATTTTGTTAAGAATTATAACAACAAAAGGGGATTTTGTCAATGCATCTTTTACATAACAACCTTAAATTTGTGAAAAATTCTCACGAAGAGTATACTAATCTCCCTGGACTTTTCTCACAAAATGTGATATAATGTAACTCAAGGAGGGAAAAGGAAATGGGAATGGGAAAACGCGTCGCTCAACTGCGACATATGTTGCACCTAACCCAGGAAGAGGTCGTGGCACGAATGGCTAGGCTGGGATGCGTTATAGACCGAAGCTATCTGAGCCAAATAGAGGGCGATAAGATCCAGTTGCCCTCTCGTGAGATCCTGAAAGCTCTGGCCAAGTGCCTTGAGACAACTGAAGAAGACCTGCTGAGGGCCGCCGGTTACC
>DRAO01000454.1 GCA_011041825.1 Chloroflexota bacterium | reverse complement strand
GGCTTTCGGTACCGCTGCAGCGGTGGTGGTGTCTTCCTTGCTCTTCGGCCTATTTCACGGGGCCAATCCCCACGTGACCTGGCTGGCTATAGTCAGCCTGGTTCTGGCAGGGGCGCTGTTCGCCTGTGCTTATCTGGTCACCGGTAACCTGTGGCTTCCCATAGCGCTGCATTTCGCCTGGAATTTCTTCGAGGGGCCTGTCTTCGGCTTCCCCGTAAGTGGCATTAGGATGGAGAGCCTGCTCCAGGTCTCGGTGGGGCGGGGGATTCCCCTTATCACGGGCGGCGCCTTCGGCCCCGAAGGTGGGCTCGTGGGCATAGGGGCTAATCTGGTGGGGATTGGGTTGTTGATGTTTTTGCGAAGACAGAAGTCTTCGCAGGAAAAACTTCAGCATTCTCCTAACGAATCATAAAGGGAAAGTTATTTTTCGACGGCGGTGGAGCCGCCGTCGAAAAATAGCAAACCAAATCCCTTAATGGCGGGGGCGATTTACAGTTGTTTGAGGGTGGCTTTCGCCCCTCGTGTTACCTTTTGGAGGCTGATATGCGTCGTCGCTTTGACCCATACTTGGTGCTGGCATTCCTCTTCTCCCTGATAATGCTGGGACCACTGCTGTATCCGGGCTACTTCTGGAACGCCCACGACGCCCGGCACAGCGTGTTCTTCTTATTCGAACTCGACCGCTCCATCCGGGACGGTGTCCTCTACCCCCGCTGGTCGCCCGATTTCGCCTTCGGGTACGGCTATCCCTTCTTCAACATCTATGGTCCCCTCTCATCTTATGTGGGCGAAGTCTTCCACCTTCTGGGGTTTGACTTTGTGACCTCGGTGAAAATCGTGTTTGGCCTTTCCATCGTGCTCTCAGGGCTGGCGATGTTCCTCTTCGTCCGAAGGCTTATGGGCTCCAGGGCGGCTCTGGTGGCGGCGATGGTTTACGTGTATGCACCGTATCACATCTTCGACATCTACGTCCGGGCCGCCTTGGCCGAATCGGTTTCTTTCGTGTTCATCCCCCTGGTGCTGTGGGGGGGATACGAGACGGTGATGCATCCCCGGTGGAATGCCATCGTGGGGATGGCCTTTGCCTATGCCGGGCTTATGTTCACCAGCAACCTGGTGACGCTGCTGATAACACCCATCCTGGCCCTTTACATAACTGTGCTCGTGCTGGTGAAGTTGCTGGATGAAATGCCCCTCCGAGGGTTTTCCAGGGAATACGTCCTGATGCTGATGGGGGAATTCCTGCACCTTGCCATCCCGCCTGCCACGGGGCTTTTGCTGGGGCTTCTCCTGAGCGCCGTCTTCTGGCTTCCGGCGGCCACCGAGTTCAAATACGTGAGGACTGACCAGTGGATGGGCGGGTACTACGATTACCAGGACCACTTTGTGTACTTCTTCCAGCTCTTCTCACCCCGGTGGGGGTTTGACATCAGCAGGCCCGGCCCCGACGACGATTTGGGCTTTCAGCTCGGCATCGTCCCTTATGCCCTGGGGGTGCTTTCGCTTCTGGCGTTCTCCAGGTTGAAAGGGCACCTCAAAGCCCAGGCCGTGTTCTTCCTGGCCCTCACGGTGGCCGTGATATTTTTGGCTCTGCCGACCTCGCTTCCGCTGTGGGAGGCGCTGCGGTTGGTGCGTTTCGCCCAGTTCCCCTGGCGGTTGCTTTTCATCCCGGTGCTTTCGCTGTCCTTCCTGGCTCCCCTCATCCTTGAGGCGACGGGTAGAGATACTCCACCCTTATCTGCTGTGCTTTTGGCCGTGCTGGTGGTGCTGGGGAGTTATCCCTACGTGCGTGCCGAACCGGGCGAACCGCCCGAAGGAGGCGTTTCCCTGGCCGGGCTTATGCGCTTCCAGCGCACTTCCAACGAGATGACCGGTTCCACCGCCTGGGTGCGGGAAATCCCCACCTGGTCGCCCTTTGCCGATTTGCACATAGCCGGGATTGAGGTGGTGACCCGCATAGATTACGGCAGCATCCCCGATGACACTTCGGCAGTGACCTTGGAATGGCACACGGCGTCTGAACTCATCGGCTACAAGACCGATCGGGATGATTTGACCATCACCTTCAATCTCTTCTACTACCCCGGCTGGACGGCTTACCTGCTGGAGAAGGAGGATGACACCTACCGGGTGGTGGGAAAGCTCCCTCTGAAGCCTGAAGACGGCCCACTGGGTCGGGTGACCGTGAAGGTGCCCAGAGGGTTGCATTACGTGCTCTTGCGCTTTGAGGACACCCCCATCCGCAAGGCGGGCACAGCATTGACCTGGCTGGGGCTGATGCTCGTGGTGGTGGTATACGGGCTGCGACGTGCATTCTTTGCAGTGAGGTGAAAGTATGCCAAAGGTGAGATGGGAGAGGGAAAAGGAGTGTTTTTCTGGGCAACGGCGAAGCCGTTGCCCAGAAAAACATCTCATATTGGTGCTTCTCTTCACCTCCTTTGCCTGGATGCCTCTTCTCGCTCCTGGCTATTTTCTCAAAGCTCACGATGCCCGGCACAGCCTCTTCTTCCTGGTGGAGTTCGACCAGGCCATACGGGATGGGGCATTTTACCCCCGCTGGGCCATAGACCAGGCCGTGGGCTACGGCTATCCTCTCTTCGTGTTCTACGCACCCCTGGCGTATTACATAGCCGAGGCCTTTCACCTGCTGGGGTTCAGCATAACCTGGGCGGTGAAGCTTACTTTCCTCCTGGGCTTCCTGGCGGGGGCCTTTGCGATGTACTTCCTGGCCGAGGACGTGTGGGGAGGCAGAACAGGTGCGCTGGCGGCGGTGCTTTTCACCTACGCCCCTTACCATCTGGTGGATATCTACGTGCGCTGCGCCCTGGCGGAGTTCCTGGCCTTCTCTTTCATCCCCCTTTGCCTGCTGGCCTTCCGTAAGCTGATGCAAGGGCCAAGCATAAGGAAAGCAGTGCTGGCTGGATTTGCCCTGGCCGCCCTTATCCTCACCCATCAGATTACCGCCCTGATGTTTGCCCCTTTGTTGGGGGCATATGTGCTGTTTGAGGTAGCCAGGAGTAAAGGGCAGGTAATTTGCCGCCGGTCGCTAGCCGCTAGTGGCCTCCTGATGACGGTGCTGGCGGGCATCCTCGCCCTGGGCATAAGCGCCGCCTACTGGGTGCCGATGCTGGCCGAACGGAGCTACATCGTCCAGGAACAGTGGATGATGGCGAAGTACAATTACCAAAAACAGTTTGTGTACCTCTTCCAGTTCTTCGACCCCACCTGGGACTACGGCTACGCCATCGCCGGCCCCGACGACAGGATGCCTCTTCAGCTTGGGGTGGTGCCTCTGACCTTGGCGCTGGCGGCCATCGTTTTAGGTTGGAAAAGGCGAGAAGCCAGAGGAGAGCTTGCCTTCTGGGGTGGGGTTACCTTGGCGGCTCTTTTCCTTATGACTTCAGCCTCGATACCCATATGGCAGACGGTGCCGCTCCTGTCGCTGGTGCAATTCCCCTGGCGTTTCCTGGCGATAACGGCGGTGAGCCTGGCCCTCCTGGGAGGGCGCATCCCGCTGGTAATGGAGGATTTCGGAGCCAATGGGGCGTG
>DRAO01000018.1 GCA_011041825.1 Chloroflexota bacterium | reverse complement strand
CCTCAGTGCTGAGCCGCCGTGCCGAAGCCCTCTCTTCTGGGGATGAAGCCGCTTTCTTAGCCGCTGTTAACCCCGAAGACGAGGCCCTGTTCGCCAGCGAAAAGGCCCTCTTTGCCAGCATAACCGCCGGTGGCCGTTCCTCAGCCGCCGATTATGAGGAAGAGGCCCAGCTCCTGCTCCCCACCGACGATGGAGCCCTCGCCCGGCTTAAGGTGAGCTTCACCCCCGAAGGCCGCAAGAAGGTCACTGCCCAATTCGATGTGCGCTTCGTCCGTCAGGGCGATACCTGGTATTATGCTGGCCCCGTTATGCTCACTTTGGTAGGGGAGCATTTCCTGCTGCGTTATCCTCCATCGCTGGCGCCTCTGGCCAGGGAGCTGCTGGCGCAGTTAGAGCAGAGAGTACAGGAAGGCATAGGGGATGCCTCCCGGACATCCGGCGCTTTCCTCGGGCTTTTGCTCCCCCCAGGCAAGAAACTCACCGTTTGGCTCTACGATGACCCTGCTGCATTCCGCCTTACCACTGCCCCCACCTTGCCTGCCTGGGCCAAAACCTGGGTTGGCTTTCCAGCCAAATACCTGGTGAAAGAAGGTGGCAAAGCCGACCCCGCCGAGGAAGCTCCGTTCGTGTTAGGTGCTGCCATTAACCAATCGCTGCTCGCCACAGGCATCGAGACACCCTGGCTTCGGTATGGCCTGGCGGCCTACAGCGCTGACCTCCTGTTCCCTGACCACGCCCGTCGGTACGCCCTTCGCCGCTTTGACGAATTGCTCAAAGCCGCTCGCTATAAGCAAATCCCTTCCCTCTCCGATTTGGACTTCCACCCTGCTGACCGGAAAGCAGCCTTTCGGGCCAGGAGCTTCGCCTGGGATGCTGTCCATTATCTAATTGAAAGCTTCGGATGGGACAGGCTAACCTTCTTCTTGGAACGCTTCACCCAGGGGGATGGTGAGGAAGCTTTCCATCGTGCCTTTGGTTTAACCCAGCAGGAGTTCGATGCCCAATGGCAGGCGTCCCTTGCCTACGCTCACATCCCGCCTGAGTTCACCCGGATAGCCCGGTCCTTTGACACTTCCCGGACGATGGAGCACATCCGTACCCTTGCCTCCCCCGAATTTGCCGGGCGGGAGGCGGGCACCGAAGGCGGTCGCAAGGCCGCCGCTTACATTGCTGAGCTCCTAACCCGCTACCACCTTGAACCTGCTGGCGACGATGGCTCTTATTTCCAGGAGTTCCCGATAAGCTGCACCCATCTGCTGACCACGCCGCAGTTTATCGTCGCCGGAGTGCCCTACACCTATGGCGTTGATTTCCGGGAACTCTCTGCTCCCGTCGGCGATGCAGGTGTTGCCGAGGGACAACTGGTGTGGGTGCGGGATGGGAGCTTCAGTGATATGGATTTGACAGGGAAGATAGCAGTGCGCTTCTCCAGGGGTGAACCCGAGGATGAAATTCGCAAGGCTGCTGAACATAAAGCTATTGGGCTTATCCTGATAAGGGATGCCTCCAGAGAGAAGTTTCGGACCCGTCATCCCCTGGTGGCCCAGGATAGCGCCATTCCTGCGGTCCAGATAACATCGAAAGCTTTTGAACGGATGATAACCCCTGTCGGTTATACCCTTGCCGAGCTCAACAACTCGCCTCCGGCACTCCCCTTGGAGCTTTATGGGCGCATTGTGGTTTCAACGGCTCCGTGGGGGGCCTGCACCGCCCGTAACATCCTGGCCCTTTTGCCTGGTTCTGACCCTGCCCTGGCCGACCAAATCCTCATCCTGAGCGCCCATTACGACCACGTTGGCACTGCCCCCGATGGCGTCCTCTTCCCCGGGGCTAATGACGACGCCTCGGGTGTAGCAACGCTCCTGGAAATAGCCCGGCTATGGAGCGAAGGCAATTTCCACCCCCGGCGCAGCGTGCTCTTCGCCTTCTGGGATGCTGAGGAGAGGGGCTCTGAAGGCTCCGGGTATTTCACCGCCAATCCCACCGTCCCCATCACCGATGTGGTAGGGGTGCTCCACCTCGACAATGTAGCTCAGGGCGGAGGCTATTACCTCATTGCTGAAGGTGAGCGGGCGGTGGAGGGGAACCTTATGGCCTGGCTGAAGGCTGCCGCTCAAGAAATCTCCGGGCGGCTGGACATCGCCCAACCAGAGCAGGCTGGCGACCACACCCTGTTCAAGGGGAAAGGCATCCCGGCTACCCTGGTCCATTGGGAGGACAGCGACGACGATGCCAACACCCCCGCCGATACCCCTGATTCCCTCGATGAGCGCAAGCTGCGGACCTCCGGGCAAATCATCGCCTTGGCAGCGATGATGCTGAGTTGGTGGTAGTCACATTTCACGCACCACGCAATGCGTGGCTCACAGGATTTCTATCTCGTAATCCAGCATCTCCACCTGGGGATAGTGGCCGGTAACCCATTCAACCACATTGGTCAGAAGCCGATGGGCGGCCTCAGCGTTATTGGATATGCACGCTATCCCCAGCACGGTGCGCTGCCAGAGGTCCTGTGCTCCTATTTCGGCGATGGAGACGTTGAAGTTGTTCTGGACACGTTGGGTTATGGATTTGACCACACGTCTCTTATCCTTCAGGGAGCCATTGCCTGGCAAAAGGAGCTCAAGGGTGCAGGTTCCGATGACCATCTTTCCTCTCACCTGGTCCAGGTTATCCTCTCCTCTGCCCATCCCCGGGAATTTTCCCGGTCGGTAGCTACTATGCCATCCATACTTCCCCCGATAGGGAAGAGGCGTTTGAGGCCAGAGCCATCAGGACGGATAGCCCAGACGGCCCATTCGCCGCCTCTATCCGAGACGAAGGCAATGTAACGGCCATCCGGAGACCAGGTGGGTAATCCGTCTATAGCCGGGTTATCGGTCAGGCGGCGCAGGTCAGAGCCATCCGATTTGACCACGTATATTTCCCAGTTCCCGTCACGCCTTGACATAAAAGCTACCATCTTGCCGTCAGGAGAAGCCTCGGGGGCAGCATCGCTGGCGTCCGTGGTTAGACGGCGCACCAGCTGGCCGTTTGGGGTTATAATGTAAAGCCCGCATTCCCTGCACTGCCTGGCGGCATAAACTATGGTGCCATCGGGGAGCCAGGAAGGGTATTCCCCGAAGACAGGCCCATAGATTCCCCCCAGGTCGGACATTATAACCCGGTAATTGAGGCCTTCGGTAATGTATAAACGGGGTAACCGGTCGGGGTCCTCACGAGAATGGAACACAAATGTCTGGTCGTCGGGCGACCAGCTTGGGCGGGCGGCCTCGGCATGCCACCTGGAACCTTGGATGTTCCACCAGTTGCCCCCTATGACCTGAGCCAGTATGCCCCGACGGGTGTTGTTCCAGGAGCGATAAGCAATTTGAGTGCCATCGGAATTGAAGTCCGGTTGGCTTGCCTGTTCTATCAGCTTCTGTCTCCCGGAGCCATCAGCATTGGCGATGTAAATATCGTAAGTCTGCCTGGTCTGGTCAAAAACCGGGAAGGCGATGCGTCCCTTCGGGGCGGAAATTGCAGGCTTGGGAGTTGGGCTGGGGGTGAGGG
>DRAO01000442.1 GCA_011041825.1 Chloroflexota bacterium | reverse complement strand
CCTGGTTGCCCTAGGCCTGGTGGCGCTTTTGGGCTTTGATATGACGGGGAACACCCCTGTGTATAAAAGCAGCTACCATCGGGAGCGTTTCTTCGATGTGGTAATAAGCGAGAGGAAATGCACGGGATGCGGCCTGTGCGAGGATGTCTGCCCCCGCAATTGTTTTGAAGTAGACCATACCCGTCACAAAGTGACAAGGCCCAGAGGCGAACTGTGCATCCAATGTGGGGCTTGTTTAGTCCAATGCCCTGTGGATGCCCTGTACTTCCGCAATCCTCAAGGCGAGGTCATCCTCCCTCAGATTGTGCGGAAGTTCAAGCTGAATATGCTCGGAGAGAGGGTGATAGGCAGTTATGGCAAGGGATAAGAATTACGCCATCGTTTTCCTTATAGTTATGTTAATGATTATGGTAATCGTATGTATGGGGCTCTTTATGCTCTGGAATTTCGTCCAGGTCACCAGGAGCCGCACCGTAGTAGTGGTAGCTCCCTCCCCAACTCCAATGCCCTCACTTACCCCTGTGGAAGTGGTTACCCCCACTCCTATCTCAATCCCGACCCCTGTGCCGCCCACTCATACGCCTACCCCTAAATTGCCTACGCCCACGCCTCCTCCCACTCCCACCTTCACTCCCCCTCCGACCCCAACGCCCACCAGGCCCCTCTACGCCTTTATGCCTGTAGGCCCGGTTAAGCCAGCCCCCGAAAAAGGCTGCGCCGTCGGGAGCATCTTCGGCTATGTGCGCAACAACAAAGGCGCACCTCTGGCGGGGGTACGCATTAAGGTTTTCAACCCCTGGGGTTATCAAGCGGTGACCATCTCCAAAGGAGGGCCTGATCAGGGCTATTACGACATCATATTGAGCACCGCACCGGCCATTTGGTATGTGGTAATAATTGATGAAGCAGGCAAGGAGATAAGCCCCCGGGTCACGGTGGAGCACAAGGCGGGCTCTCCAGCCTGTCACTATCAGGTGGATTGGAAGAGGACCTATTAACCTTCATTTAGGCATATCCTTAAGCATCACGTATGCCGGGCGCAGGCACAACTGGGGGTAGCATGGGTCTAACAGAGCCCACCAATATTCTTCCTGGTCTTTCGTCCAGGTGACATCGGGCAGGTATATCGCCACCATTAAGCCTATCCAGGGCGCCCAGTGCTCTTTGGCATATTGGTAAGCTCGCACCAGGTATTCCCCTTTCCTCCGCTCACTGACAGCATGCCAATGATAGGGTGAATCAGGACGTGGGTCACTTGTCCACCCCATCTCGAGCACTATTACCTGTTTATCTTCATCCCCGTATTTCACCATTATCCGCCGCAAATCCTCGACCCGCCGGAAGCAGAAGAAGCGGGCCCCACCGTACTCAGGATTAGCGGCCACTTCCTCGGGGCTCATCTCAGGTGGGGCTTTGAACCCCGGCGCATGAACCCCCAGGGCATCGAAATAGCCGTCGCTGGAGTGGTTCTCCATCGCCTGATACATTTGCTCCAGGAAAACGTCGTCGGGGATGGCCCTGGGAGGCCCGTCGCCGGTGGGCGTAAGCCCTGCCGAGACCACCAGGGCGTTAGGGTCGGCCTCCTTGATGCGTCTGTAGGCCACCCGCAGAAGCTCCACGTACTCGGCGGCGTTGGGAGGGCGGCCTCCCCACTCGCCTCCGCCGTCGGGGCGGTTGAGGTTAGGCTCGTTCCATATCTGGTAAGCATGGATGCGGCCCCGGTAACGGCTGGCAAGGGCATACAGGAAATCCCCGAAGTCCTCGTAATTGTCTGGAGGGCCGTTGGCCGGATAACCTCCTCCGGCCCAGGCGGGCTGTCGGTCCACCCGTATCAACAGCTTAAGCCCGTATTTCTCCACCTGCTCCACCACCCGGTCGGCCCGGCTCCAGTCAAACTGGCCCTTCCCCGCCCCTTCTATATCCCTCCAGGCGAAACTCTGTTTGACCCATCCGAACCCGGCCTCCTTAATGAGCTGGAGGTCACGGTCGGCCACCTCGGGCCTCCACCACAGAAAGGCCTGCATCCCATATTCAGGTGAGCGCATCCGCCAAGGCGGCGAATGAGGATGCCCGGAGGTAACGACAGGGGTTGGGGTTGAGGAAAGAGGGCTATTTACCGGCATAGGGGTATGGGTAACCGCACAGCCCATCACCAAGGCAATAGCTATGGAGGCCACGAGTATAAGGGGGATAAAGGCACGTCTCTCAAGCATATATCACTTTCATTCTTCTGGAGATAGCTGCACCCGATAAGGGACAGCCTAAAACGTCAACAATCCATAGCGAAACCGGCTAGAAAAGCCAAAAGCTTTTGAGGAAGCAATTTCACACACGGCTTTGCCGCCGTGTGTGAAATTGCCTTTTCCCAGGCCTCCTCACAGGGGGCAAACTCCGAGCTATCAAGGGATTGAGCCAGAAGCCTGAGCTTCCGGCTAAGCTCACTTGGGCATATTCTTAAGGGCAATGTAAATGGGCCTAGGCTGCCAATTCGGGTCCACTATGCTCCAGGCAGCTTTTTCATCCTGAGGCCCGGCCACAGGGGCAAAGTTGAGGTTCCAAAGGAACATTACCCCTACCCAGCCCCAGCTACGGGCCATCTGATATGCCCTCACCGTCCACTCGGCCTGCTCCTGGGCGGTGTTATCGGCAGCATACTCGTAGCCAGGAGCGGGAGAGACCCCCAGGCCGTCCACCGAAGCCCAACCGAACTCGGTAGCCCAAATCTTCTTGTTGGCATCCCCGTACTTGACCATCACGTTCCGGTAGCCCTCCATCGTGCCCCGGAAGCACCAGGAGTGATGGCGGTTATCGAAAGGTCCCCGGAACTGGGCCTTGGGGTCCTGGATGGTGCGCCAATCACCGTCGGCAGGGCAATTGTAACCGCTGGGGTGAGCGCCGATGGCATCGCAGTAATTCTTAAGGCCATGCTGGTACATCTGCTCCAGATACTGAATGTCGTCCACAGCCCTCCATTGCCCTCCGATGGTGACGTTGCCCGCCGGGGTGAGGGCTCCGCTGACCACTATCATCTGCGGGCAGACCCCCTTTATGGCCCGATAAGCCGCCGCCAGGAGCTGGACGTAGCGGCCAGGGTCAGGAGGTTCGTTACCCCATTCGTAGTTTATGTTCTGCTCATTCCAGACCTCAATGGCCTGGAGCTTGCCGCAATAACGGGCAGCCACCGCCCTGACGAAATCAGCATAATCCTGCGGATTGGCAGGCGGACCCTCTACGCTGAAATCGGTGTTAGGCGGGCGAGCCCACCTGGGAGCCTTAACTATGCTGAAGAGCAAGTTGAGGCCTGCCCCGCTAACCTCGTTGACGATACGGTCCATCTCCCCCCACTGGATTTGCCCTTTGGCAGGCTCAAATACTTTCCATTCTATTTGCACTTTTATCCAGTTAAAACCGATGTCTTTGACGGCAGGGATGATCCGAGAGTCAGGGTTATGAATCATATGAGCCTGGATGCCATAGCCGAAGCTGGTGCTCCGAGGAGCCGGAGCTGGCGGCGCCGAGGATGCACCGGGCTGTGATGACTCCGAAGGCGTGGGTTTAGG
>DRAO01000090.1 GCA_011041825.1 Chloroflexota bacterium | reverse complement strand
GGATGGCGAGACCAAGCCTAATTACACCGGCCCCAAGCCACCTTATGAATGGTTAAACACCGATGGCAAATACTCCTGGATGAAAGCCCCTCGCTATCAGGACCGTCCTATGGAGGTTGGACCCTTGGCCCGGATGCTTGTAGCCTATGCTAAAGGGCATTCCCGGGTTAAGGAACTGGTGGATATGGTCCTGAAGAAACTCGGAGTAGGGCCGGAGGCGCTCTTCTCTACCTTGGGCCGCACTGCCGCCAGGGGCATTGAGACCTTGGTCATCGCTGAGAAATTGGTGGAGTGGACCGACCAGCTGGCGGCAAATATGCAGGCTGGAGACCTCCGCATTCACAATGGGGAGAAGTGGGAGCCCTCAACCTGGCCTAGGGAAGCGAAGGGTTGGGGCCACACCGAAGCCCCCCGGGGCGCCCTGGGCCATTGGATTCACATCAAGAACGGGGCCATCGCTAATTATCAATGCATCGTGCCTTCCACCTGGAACGGCTCCCCTCGAGATGCTAAGGGACAGCGGGGGCCTTATGAGGCTTCCCTTTTGGACACCCCTATAGCAGACCCTGAGAAGCCTATCGAGATATTGCGTACCATCCATTCCTTCGACCCCTGTATGGCTTGTGCCGTCCATGTAGTAGACCCTAAGGGCAGGGAATACGTGCGCATCCGCATCGTTTAACGGAGGGGACTATGGCTGCTCACGAACACAAGGGAGTTTACGTATGGGAATTACCGGTCCGGGTTGCCCACTGGACCCACGTGGCGGCGATGATTGCCCTCGCAATCAGTGGCTATTACATCGGCAGCCCTTTTGTGGTGGCGCCAGGGGAGGCTTATAACCATTACATTATGGGGGCAATGCGCCTTATCCACGCTATTGCTGCGACCCTCTTGGGGTTGAGCTTCGTCATCCGGTTGTACTGGGCGTTTGTTGGCAACCCTTACAGCCATATCACCGGCCTCCTTCCCCTTAGCCGTCAACGTCTGCGGGATTTCTGGCGTCAATTGCTTTACTACCTCTTCCTGAGCAACAAGCGCCCGGAATACCTGGGGCATAACCCGGTGGCCGGTTTCACTTACTTCTTTATGTACTTCCTGGTTTTCGTCCAGGGCCTGACCGGGCTTGCCCTCTATTCCGAATATTATCCCCGGGGCTTCTGGTGGACATTCTTCGGTTGGGCTTTCCACTGGATTGCCAGGAACAATGTCCTGCGCTTGATCCACCACTCCCTTATGTGGGTGTTCATCATCTTCTTCCTGATCCACCTTTACCTGGCCGTCCTCAATGACCTGATCGAGCGCAGCGGGATTATATCCAGCATCGTGATAGGGTATAAATACCCCAAAAAGGAAGAGGCTTAAAGCCAACGGGGATAAGAAGGGTGTGTGCGAATCCCATCCGCACACACCCTTTTGTTTTTGATGGCAGCGAACTCGACAGCATGACCTCAAGGAGGCTAAGGTGGGCAAAATCCTGGTGCTGGGCCTTGGCAATACATTGCTTCAGGACGAAGGCATAGGCGTTCGAGTGATAGAGAGGCTTCAGGAAGATTACGAATTCCCCGAAGATGTCCAGGTCCTGGACGGCGGGACACGAGGCTTGACCCTTTTGTCCTATTTTGAAGGGGTGTCCAAACTCCTCATCGTTGATGCCGTCAAAGCGGGGAAAGAACCTGGCACTTTGATCCGCCTGGAAGGGGAAGAAATCCCCGCTTTCTTCAGCCCCAAAATCTCCCCCCATCAAGAAGGGCTCCCCGATCTCCTCTTTACTGCCCGGCTCTTAAACCTCTATCCTCAAGAGGTGGTCCTATGGGGCATAGAACCCCTGAGCTTGGAACCAGGGCTTGAACTCTCACCCCTCTTGGCCTCCAAAGTGAAGGAGTTGGTGGAAAAAGTGGTAGAAGAGCTTCACCGCTGGGGGGTGAAGCCAAGGAAGAAATCCGAAGTTGCCGAGTTGACTTAAGGCAAATGAAGAAGGCAGGTTGACAAAAACCTTGCGTAATGTTATATTGATTCCACATTTTGGCCGAATTTGCCGTCACCCAAAAAGCGCCTTTCATCCCCCACCAGGAGGACAGAGATGCATACCCTGATGGTCACCGGCGGAGCGGGATTCATCGGCTCCAACTTCGTGCGCTACATCTTGCACAAGTATCCCAATTACAAGGTGGTGGTTTACGACAAACTCACCTACGCTGGGAACCTGGACAACCTGAAAGATGTAGCCGAGGATTTCGCCGACCGTTACACCTTCGTGCACGGCGATATATGCGATGCGAAAAAGGTGGAGGAGACGATAAGGGCACATAAAGTAAATGTAGTGTTGAATTTTGCGGCTGAAACCCACGTTGACCGTTCCCTCTTTGAGCCTGGCTCTTTCATCCAGACCGATGTCTTCGGCACTTATGTGCTTCTGGAGGCGGTGAGGAAACTGGGGCTGGAACGGATGGTGCAGGTGAGCACCGATGAGGTCTACGGCTCCATTGAAGCTGGTTCATCCAAAGAAACCGACCCGCTCCACCCCTCCAGCCCTTACTCGGCCAGCAAAGCTGGTGGTGACCTGATGTGCCTGGCGTATCATACAACCTGGAAGGTGCCGGTGCTCATCACACGGGGCTCCAACACCTTCGGCCCTTACCAATACCCGGAGAAAATCATCCCCCTCTTCATCACCAATGCCCTCGATAACCTACCCCTGCCCCTCTACGGCGATGGGCTTAACGTGCGGGATTGGCTTTACGTCATAGACCACTGCGAGGCCATTGATCTGGTGCTGCATAGAGGGCAACCGGGCGAGATTTACAACATCGGCGCCGGGAATGAGCTTACCAACCTGGAACTCACCAGGCGCATCCTCAGGTTGCTCAACAAGCCGGAAAGCCTTATCCATTTCGTGGAAGACCGCCCCGGCCACGACCGTCGCTATTCCCTGGACTGCACCAAGATAAGAGCGCTGGGATGGCAGCCCCGCCACGAATTTGACTCTGCCCTGGAGAAAACCGTACAGTGGTATATGGAGAACGAGTGGTGGTGGCGGAAGCTAAAGAGCGGGGAATATCTGGAGTATTACAAGAAGCAGTACGGGGAGAGGCTGAGGGACACCTTTGCTCGGAGCACGGGATTCCGAGCGGGATAGAAGCCCTGATGCTCCGCCAACACAAGGTTGGCAATACCTTTGGATACCCCTTGAGGAAGGTTGTTTCTTCGACGGCAGTGAAGCTGCCGTCGAAGAAACAACCCCCTGCTCGGCAAAAAGAGTTAGGAGATTACCCTTTCACTACCCGCACTTTGGCGGGGCGAAGCACCTGACCTTTGTAAGTGTAACCCCTTTCCACTTCCTCCAACACAGTGCCTGGCTCTCCTCCATCTGAGACGACTTCCACCGCTTCATGCAAATAGGGGTCAAAGGGTTGACCTGCGGCTTCGATGGGTTCCACGCCTTCCTGAGCCAGGAGGCGCTGGAACTCCCGGTAGGTAAGGTCTGCCCCCTGCCGCAATCCATCCCCTTCACCCTCGCAGGCCAGAGCTCGTGCCAGGTTATCGGCAATGGTGAGGAAGGAGC
>DRAO01000145.1 GCA_011041825.1 Chloroflexota bacterium | reverse complement strand
GTGTTACACTTGAAGCGCCTCCTGGAATTCCCCTGAGGGTGTTGAAAAAGCGCCATTCCCAGGAGAGGGTGTTGAAAAAGTGCCATTCTCATTTTGTTTGATGAACGTTCTTTGCTCAAGGTGGGTTAAAAAGGCTTTTTGAGGGTATTTTCTTGCACGGCGGCTTCGCCGCCGTGCAAGAAAATACTACTCTTTTTCCCTTAGCTCCCGGGGGCAGGTCTAACCCCAGAGTTTTTCAACACCTTCCCACGGGAGAAACTTGCCTTAAATCAAGGTTTGAGGTATACTATTGGATGATGTTGGCTCCTTAATTTCTGTTTAACCCCCTGTAAAGCCCCAACAAGGAGGTTGGTAAAATGGCTAAAATTCTCCGAATCAATATGGCAGACCTGACCGCCAAGTACGAGGACGTACCTGAGAAGTACAAGTACTTAGGCGGTCGAGGTCTAACTTCCAGCATCATCTACGACGAGGTTGACCCTACCTGCCATCCCCTTGGTCCCCACAACAAAGTGGTCTTCGCTCCTGGTATCCTCAGTGGTACCAATGCTCCTACAAGCGGTAGGGTCTCCGTAGGTGCCAAGTCCCCTTTGACCGGTACCATTAAGGAGTCCAACGCTGGTAGCGCCTGGCCTCAGAGACTGGCCCGATTAGGCATAAAGGCCCTCATCATCGAGGGGCAGCCCAAGGAGCCCGGCAAGTTCTGGCTCATCTACATCAACAAGGACGGGGTGAAGTTCGAGCCCGCCGATGAATACGTGGGGAAGGGCCTCTACGAAGTCTACCCCAAGCTGTTTGAGCGGTTCGGCAAGAAAGTGAGCATTGCCTCCATCGGTGTGGCTGGCGAGTACAAGATGGCGATGGCAGGCGTCTGCTTCGAGGACCGGGAGGGCCGCCCTAGCCGTTACTCAGGTCGAGGTGGTCTGGGGGCGGTGTTGGGCTCCAAGGGTGTTAAGTTCATCGTGGTGGATGACGAAGGCGGGCCTGGCGTGGAAATCGTTAACAAGGAACTCTTCGAGCAGGGCCGCAAGAAGCTGACCGAAGCCCTCCGCAGCCACGATGTAACCAAGCCCAAAGGCGGCCTCAACACCTACGGCACGGCTATCCTGGTGAACATCATCAACGAAGCCGGTGGCTTCCCCACCCGCAACTTCAGGGAAGGGCGCTTTGAGGGTGCAGCCAAGATTTCGGGTGAGGCCATCTTCGAGAATAACAAGAAGCGCCTGGGCAAGGAACTCTACAACCACGCCTGCCACCCCGGCTGCATCATCCAGTGCTCCAACACCTACTACGATGAGAACGGCAACGAGATTGTCTCCTGCATCGAGTACGAGACCACCTGGGCGGTGGGTGCCAACTGCGGTATTGATGACCTGGAAGCCGTCGCCAAGCTGACCTGGCTGTGCAATGACCTGGGCCTGGACACCATCGAGACCGGCGGCACCATAGCTGTGGCGATGGAAGCTGGGCTCCTTGAATTTGGTGATGCCGAGGGGGCCATCCGGCTGCTGGATGAGGAAATCCGCAAGGGCACGCCTTTAGGCCGCATTTTGGGCAACGGTGCGGCGGTGACGGGCAAGGTCTTCGGCGTGGTCAGGGTGCCGGCGGTGAAGGGGCAGAATATGCCTGCTTACGAGCCCAGGGCCATCAAGGGCATCGGCGTTACCTATGCCACCAGCACGATGGGCGCTGACCATACCTCCGGTTACACCATTGCTCCCGAAATCCTGGGCGTGGGCGGCAAGGTTGACCCCTTTGCTATCGAGAAGGCGGAACTCTCCCGCAACTTCCAGGTCACCACAGCCTTCATTGATAGCACCGGGCACTGCCTGTTCATCGCCTTCGCCATCCTGGACATCCCCAGTGGTTTTGAGGGGATGGTGGAGGAGTGCAACGGCGTGCTGGGCACCAACTGGACCACGGAAGACGTGACGAGGATTGGTATGGAGATTCTGCGGAAGGAGCGGGAGTTCAACGAGAAGGCCGGGTTCACCAAGGCCGATGACCGCCTGCCTGAGTTTATGAAGTACGAGCCGCTCCCGCCGCACAACGTGGTCTGGGACGTGCCTGATGAGGAGTTGGACAAGGTTTATGCTTTCTAAGCCCCTGGGATTGACAATGGGGGTGGGCGGCGAGGCTCACCCCCATATTTATATTGGGCGAAGCTTTTAATCGGTGGCACTCCGTTCTCTTTTTGGGGCAAAATCCCGCAAGCGGGGGTGTAGGAGGCTTCCGCCCCCCGCCGGGGGACACGGGGATAAATTACAAGTTAGAGGTGCTGGAATGAAATCACCACTTACAACATTAATCATTGCTATCATGCTGCTTGCCGGTTGTACTGCCACGCCAACTCCCGCCCCCACTCCTGTCTCGACTTCCACGCCTACCCCTTCTGCGGCCAATATGCCTAATCCAGCTTCGCAATATTGTGTGGAGCAAGGGGGAAGGGTGGAGATTCGCACCACTGAGAAAGGGGAAGTCGGGTATTGCATCTTCCCCGATGGCAGTGAGTGCGAAGAGTGGGCTTTCTTCCGGGGCGAATGCAAGCCTGGAAAGCCTGCTCCTGGGATGGTCAATCCGGCTTCCAAATATTGTATAGAGCATGGAGGGAAGCTCGAAATTCGCACCACTGAGAAAGGAGAGGCTGGGTATTGCATCTTCCCCGACGGCAGTGAGTGCGAAGAATGGGCCTTCTTCCGGGGCGAATGCAAGCCTGGACAAATCAAGCCGACGGCCACCCCTGAGGCCGGTAAAGCGTCTCGAATCCAATTCGAGCCCGGCGCTACTTCTGCCAGCGTGAGCGGCAAAGTTCCTTCCCAGGGTACCGTGGAGTACCGATTAAGGGCTAAGGAAGGGCAATTTATGATGGTTGTCCTCGGTTCATCAAAAGGAAATGTCTTCCTCGGCATCGTTGGCGAAGATGGTACCCCGTTGCTCCGTCCTGCTGCGAAAACAACCTTTTGGATGGGCGTCCTCCCAGCCACTCAGGATTACACCATTCAAATCGCAGCTCCCGAAGAGGGTGACTTTTATGACCTTTCGATAACCATACCCGTGTGGATAAAGCCATCCTCTGAGACCGGCTCTGCTACGGTGCAGGGCAAAGCTAAAGCCCACCAGGTAGTGGATTACGTGCTTTACGGGGAAGAAGGCCAGACAATGGAGGTCGCCATCAAGTCACCTGACAACGATGTCCTTTTGAGCATCACAGCCCTCGAAGAGGGCATTCCCCTGGTGCGTGCAGTCGCAGAGACGACGCAATGGAGCGGTACGCTCCCCGCTACCGGACATTACCTCATCCAGGCATTCGCCAGTGGGGAGGACACAACTTACACGGTGGAGGTAACGCTCCGATAAATCCCTCCAACGATAAAGGGAACCATCCTTCATACGGCGGCTCTACTGCTGTATGAAGGATCTAGCTACCCGACACTTTTGACTTGCTCCCCTGAAGCAGATTTACGCAGTCCACCCGCCGGGCGATGAATCACCCGGCTGAGAAGCCTTAAAGCCGGTTGAAAACCGGCTGAGGGTTAGCGGGTTTTCAACCCGCTTCCAGATTCTTAGCCGGGAGCTTCCAGAC
>DRAO01000163.1 GCA_011041825.1 Chloroflexota bacterium | reverse complement strand
GAGCGTCTTCTCGATGCCCCTTCGTGTTTTATATACCGAGCCCTCCCCTCCAAAAACAGAGCTTAAGCCTCCACCTTTGCTCCCCAACAGGATAACCACAATCAACGTTATGGAAAGCACGATTTGGATCAAGTGGAAATACGTCCTCACCTTTAACACCTCCTGAATCCGAGTTCGCTCTTGTTTACAAGATTGCACAAGGGCAATCCGAGCCAAGTTTTCTTGCACAGCGGCTTCGCCGCTGTGCAAGAAAACGCTGTTTTTCCCCTGCGCACGGTTGGTTTCCCTATTGAGTCTGCACCTGGATGGTCACCTGCACCTTGCCTTCCTGAGGGCTTATCATTATGGTAACGGAGCGGTTATCCTTGGTGTAATTGAACATAGCCATATTTTCCGTCTCCATAGAGCCCTCAGCCTGCTTCCAGCCCTTCGCTGCCATCTCATCCTTGTAGAATTTCACCACTTCAACGAAGGGCTTCTCAGTGCTGTATGAAGTCATCCCCATAAAGGAGCTGAGTTCCGCTGCATCGGGCAATATGGGGATGTCCTCAGGCACAAGCTGGGCACATTCCTCGGGAACCTCGATGGTAAAGGGCTCGTTTATGTCCACTACTTCGTAGTCCCATCGGAGCTTCCCTTCTGCACCCTTGCCGAATACTTCCTCCTTTCCTTCGGCTTCGAGCACGTACTTGATCACGTATCCTTCGGGAGCAACCCATATGTCTCCTTTGGCCCTTACAAATTCGAGCCCCATCCCCAGAGCTTTTTCGTCGAAGGAGTAATGCTTGGCCTTTACGCCGTTGATTGTCTCGACGCCTACGAATTGGCCGCCCGAGATGCCGCCGAATTCGTCGGGTGTTATGAGTTCCTTGAACACATCCTCTTCCGCAGCTTCTGTGGTTAGGCACCCTTGACCTGGGATTATCATATAGGTTTTATCCTCTATTTGGATAAGCTGGATGCTCCCCGTCTCTTCCATGCCTAAGCCTGAGCCTTGCATAGTTATCCGACGGGCAGGTGGTTCCTTGGTGTATTCTTCTTGCCACTGAAGCGTCCACTGAACAGGGTTGCCTTCCTCGTCCTTTCCTTCGAAGCTCATATTCCAATTTATCCGGTAACTGTCGAGCTTATCAAGGCCGGAGGTTATGCTCTCCAGCTCAGGCACCTCTTCCTCTGGTGTGGGCGTTGGAACAGGGGTAGGTGTTGGGACAGGGGTAGGGGTGGGTTTTTCCTTGGTAGGAACCGGGGTTGGCGTAGGAGCCTTAGGAGCAGGGGCTGAAGGCTTGCACCCCACCACCATGAGGCCCAGCGTTACAGTCAACACCAGCAGCAGGAAAGTTATTCTCTTAACCATCTCGTCCTCCTTAAATTTTTTAGTAAAACACACAAGCTGCTATCACACAGCCGCACTCCTGTACCTTATGGGTTTTGGAGAGAACCCTTATCTCCTCAAGGGCAATCCCCCTCCGGGCAAAAGCAAATTTTATTTTCTCTTCCACCTCCTTTCTCACCTCTTCCTCTTGCCTGTTAACGTCGCTTGCCTCCATAATCACCCCGAAGCCATCGTCGCTCCTGCCATATCCAATGGCAGCGACAAGGATGTCCCCTCTCTGCTTCGAGGAGACCGCCGTGTAAACTACGGGCAGGAAAGCCCCTTTGCCCAGGGTCCCGAGCTCCTGCACAACCTCCACCTCTGGAGGCATAATGCTGGAAGCCTTGATGAGGTTTATATCCCCTATGCCAGCCTCCAGCAGGGCATTGTCAAAGGCGTTGAGCTCAGTTTCCCCTTCCGAAGCACCGGTTACCAGGCAAGCATATTTGGGCTGGAACATTTCTCACCTCGTCGCTACAAGTTTGCGGGTTGGCTTGCAATAATCGGCTATGCCGTAGCGGTTTCCTCGTCGAAGAAGATGTCCCCACTATAGATTTCGGTATCCGGCCCGGGCTCTCCAAGGAGCTCAAGCCGATACTGGGCTGACCTGTACCAGACTCGCTTAGGGATGGTTTTCACGGGGAGGAATTCCCAGGAACACATCGTCTCTATATAAGGCCAGTTGACATAGGCGTTGAAATCATCCAGGATGTCGGTAATCACCGCTCCCCTTTCAAGCAAGAAGCGCTGGATGGCCTGCCATTTCTGGAGGGAAGCTTCCCTGCGGGTAAGCCCGAAGTACCCGGCACTGCCCGGCCCTTTTAGGGCCGAAAGGCTCCGGCCCAGGAAAGCCTTAAGCCCCCGCAGGGATTCGGTGGGGTCGGTGATGAAGGTGTCAAAGGCCCTCTGTAGATTTTCGGGCAGAGGATACCGCAAATCGTGCTTGATGACCTCTATCCCCAGCTTCTCCTGCTCGGAAACATCCTGGATAAACTCCAATAGCCGGTCATCAATGTCCAAGACGGTGACCCTGGCGGCCACACCGGTTAGGCCTGCGGCTATGCTTACCAAATCATCATCACCCAGCACTAACAGCTCTCTCCCCTGCAAGTCGCCCTTCTGCCACATCAAGGCCACCCGCAATAAAGTTACATCTTCGAGGATATAGCCTTGGTCGTAATCCTGAATGGCCTCGGGGCGATTTTTGGCTATCTCCTTGAAGCGCTTCTCGACTTTCTCAAGCCCGGCCAGGGTTATGCCCCGCCCCTCGCAAAGCTTGCAGGTGAAACTCCTGATGGGGCTTATCTTATAAGAGCGAGCTAGCTCCAGCCCCTTAGCGGTTAGGGAGACCCTCTTATCGCTGACTTCTACGAGGCCCTTTTCTTCCAGAGCTTTCCATACCTCACATAGAGCCATAACGGGCACATCGGCTAAATCTATGACCTCCCATATATCATCTGAGGTCATCAAGGCGCTGAGTATCCTCCTGATGTCCCTCTCAGTAATGAAGAATTTCTTGCTTACTTTCTCCACGAGGTTGTGCAGTTCCATCAGCCCCTCTCCCTAAGCAAGTGCATTTTCTTCATTATAAGCAAGAGTTAAGAAATGGCAAATCAAGGCGATGTTGCTTCCCCGGCCCGGTTATCCTATTCCTCAAACTCCTCCGGGCTGATAAACCGCCCGCCGCTTATCTCCTTCTTGACTAGGCGGCGGTCGGAGCTGAAGGTGAGTTTCACCTCGATAGGCTCAAAGCAATGGCCTTTGCTGCCGATGAGGACCTTGCGCACGTAATAGCCGGTTACGCCCTTCTCCTCATAGAGGGGGGTGAGGTCATAACGAGGGTCAATGCGGGTTTTAATTTTCTCCCCGCACTTGGCACACTCAACGTAAATCCAAAAGCCTTCTTCCTCCCGGGAAGGGGTTGTGAGAAGCTCACCTAATTTCTTAAACAGTTTCATAGCTCACCTCGCTTTTTTGGTTACCTGATTATCTGCCCTACAATGGATATGGAGTAATATCCGGCAAAAGCCACAGCCGTAGTTTTAACGGTCTTGCCCAGCCAGCAGGCCAGCAGGAAGCGCCAGAGGGGAAAGCGAGAGACGCCTGCCGCCATCCCCGCCAAATCAAAAAAGGGATTGGGGATAACCGAAAGGATGAAGATAACGAGGGCTCCGTATCCCCTCATCCATCCCCGAATGCGTTCGTACATCCCGTAAT
>DRAO01000371.1 GCA_011041825.1 Chloroflexota bacterium | reverse complement strand
TATCCGCATAAGTGGCCCCTTTAAGTTTTGCTGTCTCCAGGGCTCGCATAGCGAGGTCTTTCATCCCAACCTCCCGGTGGTAAGTTTTTGTGGGACACCGGCAAAGCCGATGTCCCACAAAAACTAGATTATCTCTATCGCCATTGCTACCGCCTCTCCGCCACCCAAACAGAGGCAGACAAGGCCTCTGTTAAGTCCCCTGTCCTTGAGGGCATAGATTAGCGTGGTCAGGCATCGGGCACCGCTGGCTCCAATAGGGTGGCCCAAGGCGATGGCTCCCCCGTTCACGTTCACCTTCGACCAGTCCCAGCCATCCTCTTGAAGGGCCCTGCCGTCGGCCAGAACCTGAGCGGCGAAGGCTTCGTTGAGTTCGATAAGGTCGTAGTCGGCTAAAGTGGTGCCCGTCTTTTGGAGGAGCTTGCGGATGGCGTGGACAGGGGCGATGAAAATCCACTTAGGTTCCACGGCAGCATAAGTGTAATCAATTATCCGGGCCAAAGGCTTTATGCCCAGTTCATCGGCCTTCTCCCGACTCATCACCACCACGGCCGAAGCCCCATCGGTGATGCCGGGGGAATTCCCTGCCGTTACGATGCCGTCTTCTTGGAAAGCGGGCTTGAGCTTGGCTAATTTCTCCAGGGAGGTATCACGCCGTGGGGTCTCGTCGGTGTCGAAGATAATGGGTGGGCCTTTGCGTTGGGGAACCTCCACAGGGACGATTTCCTCCTTGAATTTCCCGGCATCTATGGCGGCGATGGCCTTCATATGGCTTTCGTAGGCGTACTTATCCAGCTCTTCCCTGGTTATGCCAAATTCCCTGGCGATGAACTCGGCGGCGTTGCCCATATGCTGGTCCTCAAAGGCGCACCAGAGGCCATCGTGGACGGTGGCGTCCAGGATGCGGTCGTGGCCCAGGCGGTAGCCCTGCCTGGCTTTGGTGAGCAGGTACGGCCCCCTGCTCATATTCTCCATCCCGCCAGCCACGTAGATTTCGCCTTCCCCGGCCTTGATCATCGAGGCGGCCAGCATCACTGTCTTGAGGCCAGAACCGCAGACTTTGTTTACGGTAACTGCTCCTATGGTGGGGGGAAGCCCCGCAAATATGGCCGCCTGGCGGGCGGGGGCCTGTCCCAGCCCCGCCGAAACCACGTTGCCCATAAGGACCTCGTCCACCGAGGCAGGGTCTATCTGGGCTCGTTTTATCGCCTCTTTGATTACCACAGCCCCAAGGCGAGGAGCCGGTATGGATGAGAGGGTGCCCATAAACTTGCCTGTAGGCGTCCTGCAAGCGCTGACGATGACTACCTCTTTGGCCATCTTATCCCCCCTTTTTGAGGTTGCCCCTTTTTGGTTTTGTGAATTATATCACAGCCGGTGAATTTGTGCAATCGTTCTGGGGAAAAAGAACAGGCCCCCTCTCGAGGAGGGGGCCTGTCTGGTGAGAGAGCTTAGTACTCCGGTGGGGAGGGAGGGGTCTTCTCCTTCTCAGGTATCTCGGTGATGAGGGCCTCGGTGGTGAGTATCATTGCCGCTATGCTGGCTGCGTTCTCCAGTGCTGCCCTGGTTACCTTCACCGGGTCTATTATCCCGGCTTTCACCATATCCTCATACTTCTCCGTCAGCACGTTGAAGCCGATATTCAGGTTATTCTCTTCCTTCTGCCTCCTCCTGACCTCCTGCACCACTACGGCCCCGTCGTACCCGGCGTTCTCTGCCAACTGCCTCATCGGCTCCTCCAGGGCCCTCCTCACTATTTCTATGCCCGTCCTCTCATCGTTGAATTCCACCTCTATCCCGTCCAGCTTCTCCAGGGCGTTCAGGAGGGCCACACCACCACCAGGTACGATACCCTCTTCCACGGCGGCCCTGGTGGCGCTGAGGGCATCCTCAACCCTGTGCTTCTTCTCCTTCAGCTCGACCTCGGTGGCCGCACCCACTTTGATGACGGCGACACCGCCAGCCAGCTTGGCAAGGCGCTCCTGGAGCTTCTCCCGGTCGTAGTCGGAAGTGGTCTTCTCGATTTCAACCTTGATCTGCTCGATGCGGCCTTTAATCTGCTTCTCGTCACCCTTGCCTTCAATGATGGTGGTGTCGTCTTTGGTGACCACCACCTTCCGGGCACGGCCCAGGTCGCTGACCATCACGCTTTCGAGCTTCCGGCCCAGCTCCTCGGAGATCACCTGACCACCGGTGAGGATGGCGATGTCCTCCAGCATCCTCTTGCGGCGCTCGCCGAAGCCGGGGGCCTTCACAGCCACACAGTTGATGACGCCACGGAGCTTGTTGAGGATAAGGGTGGCCAGGGCTTCACCTTCCACGTCCTCGGCGATGACCAAAAGCTCCTTCTTGCCCACCTGAACCAGCTTCTCCAGCACGGGGACGATGTCGGTGGCTGAGGAAATCTTCTTATCGTGGATGAGGATGTAAGGTTCCTCCAGGACAGCTTCCATTGTCTCAGGGTTAGTGATGAAGTAAGGGGAGATGTAACCCCGGTCGAATTGCATACCTTCTACGTATTCCACCTCAAAGCCGAGGCCCTTACCCTCCTCCACCGTGATTACCCCATCCTTGCCCACTTTGTCCATCACTTCGGCGATTAGCTCACCGATTTCACGGTCATTGGCGGAGATGGCCGCCACGTGGGCGATTTCTTCTTTCTCCTTCACATCTTCGGCCATCTCCTTCAGGGCCTCCACGACTTTCTTGGTAGCCTTCTCGATACCCCTCTTGATGAGCATAGGGTTAGCACCAGCAGCCACGTTCTTCAACCCTTCGTTCACCATTACCTGAGCGAGAACAGTGGCTGTGGTGGTACCGTCTCCCGCCACATCATTGGTCTTGGTAGCAGCTTCCTTCAGGAGCTGAGCACCCATATTCTGGAATGGCTCCTCCAGCTCAATCTCCTTTGCCACCGTCACACCATCATGGGTGACGGTCGGAGCACCCCATTTTTTCTCCAAGGCCACGTTCCTTCCCTTGGGGCCTAAGGTGACTTTCACAGCGTTAGCCAGCGTGTCAACGCCGATCTTAAGGTTCCGGCGAGCTTCCTCCGAGAATATCAATTGCTTGGCGGCCATAGTCCCACCTCCTTTTGCAGGATTTATATTGTGAGGGGCAAATTGCCAGAAGCAATTTGCCTCTTAGAGGTTATTCTTCTACCACAGCCATAATATCCGATTCCCTGAGGATTAGGTACTTCTTGTCGTCCAGCTTTACCTCTGTGCCTGCATATTTGGCAAAGATGACCCGGTCGCCTTCCTTGACATCAATGGGGATGCGTTCGCCCTTGTCGTTGAGGCGTCCCGGGCCCACGGCAAGGACTTTGCCTTCCTGCGGCTTCTCCTTGGCGGTTTCGGGGAGGATGATGCCCGCAGGCGTCCTCTCTTCTTTCTCTATTGGCTCTACCACTACCCTGTCTCCCAACGGCCTGAGCTTCATAGTACCACCTCCTTAAGGCCAAGATTTTAGCACTCTCGGTTTGAGAGTGCTAAAATATATATATAACAAAATCGCAAAAAATGCAAGTCCTTTTTCCCAGGGGGGCTTCCTTCAATGCAGCGCTGCAAAATAGCATAGGGTTAATATAAGGCCATCCGCC
>DRAO01000367.1 GCA_011041825.1 Chloroflexota bacterium | reverse complement strand
CTCCTGTCCACCCTCCCAGGTTGCGCCAATAATGCTTCCTGGGGCAGGAAAAACCCTTTCTCATCCACCAGGCTAGGTATCTTCTCAGGAGGCAACACGGGCTTCCAGGCGGTGAAAACCAGATGTACCCCTGCCCCCAAGGAAGGGTGGTCCCTCAGGAGGGAAGCGGCTTCCTCAAAATAAGGCTGATTGGTCATCACCGAGGTGCTGGAAACAATGCCCTCTCGATAGGCTTTAATGATGCCTCTGTTCACCCCGGGGCTGCGTCCAAAGTCATCGGCATTTACGATGAGATACCTTGGCATATAAACCTCCTGAAGCTTCCTGCCAGCTTGCGCTTTGATTCTCAAGGCCTTTGGCTCTCCCGGCTGGTCAAAGCCTTTTTCAATCATACCATAGCTTCACCCGCAGCGCAACATTAAACCCGGAGATGGCGTTGAAAAACTCCGAGGTTGGAAACTACTCCGCAGGCCAGGGATGGAAAAAAGGGGGGTGTTTTCTCGTGCGGGGGCGAAGCCCCCGCACGAGAAAACACTTCAAAGAATGCTTTTCAGCCTGCCCTCGCCGGAGGGAACCATTTGAGCAAGAACAGCGTGGCGCTTTTTCAACACCCTCTGCTGCCTGCATTTTGCTTATAATCCGATATTCTGGTAAAATGGTAGCACTTGGTGGAGCAATGGAGAAAGCTGTGAAGTACAAGCCTGGCAAGAAAGCGCAAGCTTATATCCCCTTCGCTTACGTGCTCCTCGCTTTGCTCCTCACCTACCCCTTGCTCCTTCACCTGAGCTCTCACGTGCCGGGGAGCAGCACCTGGGCTTTCGATGAGTACACTTTCATCTGGAATATGTGGTGGTTCAAGTACAGCTTGTTTGACCTGCACACTTCGCCGCTGCGCACTGATTACATCTTCTTCCCTGTGGGCAGCAGCTTGCTCCTCTACACCTATGACATTTTCAACTGCCTGTTAGCCTTGCCCTTGCAGTTTCACCTTCCCCTGCCTTTGGCGAGCAACCTGGTGCTGCTTTTCACCTGGGTTATGAGCGCTTGGGGAGCTTACCTGTTAGCCCTTTACCTCCTGCGCCGGAGCGGGCTTACCGAACACGTCCGCCTGGCTGCTTTCGCCGCCGGGTGTCTCTATGCCTTCGCTTCCAACCGCCACATCTACGCTGCCCTGGGCCATTACGATATGGTCAGCACCCAATGGCTTCCCTTTTATGCCCTCTTCTTCATCCGCACCCTGGAGGAACCTGGGTGGAAGAACCCGGTGTTGGCCGGGCTCTTTGCCACGATGGCGATGCTGTGCGAGATGATCTTCGGCACGTTTCTGGTGATTTTCTCGGCGGTTTACCTGCTACTGCGTGTTACCGGGAACGGTGCATCCTGTAGGGGGGACCCGTCGGGTCGCCCCTACAGGGGTTGCTTCGCCCGCCTGGCAGTTCTGGCAACGGTGGTGCTGGTCACCTACGCCCCGCTGCTCATCCCTATAATGCGGGAAATGTTCTTCGGCAGATATGAACTTGCCGGGTGGGGCGATGCCCTCAAGCTATCCACCGACCTTATGGGCTTCTTCACCCCTACGGCTCTCCATCCCACCTGGAAAGGGTCCTGGGCTGCCGAACTCCGGGCCGTCATAGAAGGCACTTCCCGCTTCTCCGATGTCAACACCGTGTTCTTAGGCTATTTCACCCTGGCCATAGCCCTCCTGGCGGTTATAAGGTGCCGAGAGCGGATGGTCAAAATCTGGGCCAGGGAAGCTGTGCTTTTCGCCCTCTTCTGCCTGGGGCCGGTGCTCCAGATTAACCGGCGCTACGTCTTCGATATGGACGGCATCCCTGTCACCCTGCCTATGCCCTTCGCCGTCCTGCATTATGTACCCGTCTTCAGGGCTAACCGGGTGCCCAATCGCTTCAGCGTGCTCCTCACTTTGGCCCTGGCCGTGATGGTGGCCTATGGACTGCGCAGGATCGTGGCCTCGGTCTCCAGGCGGTTCTCCTTCACCTTTGCCAGAATGGTGGGAGGGGCACTGATAGCGCTTATCATCTTCGACCACCTTTCGATACCCTTGCCTCTCACCGATGCCCGTGTGCCAGGGCCGCTGGTCAAGCTGGGTGAAGAAACAGGGGATTTCGCCGTGCTCCAACTTCCCCTGGGATGGCGCAACAGCTTCGGGATGGCCGGGGCCGAGAGGACGCAGGCCCAGTATTACCAGACTGTTCACCATAAGCGCCTCCTGGCCGGAAACATCTCTCGCAACCCCCCTTTCCAGTTTGATTACTTCCTGCGCATACCTTTCTTCCAAGCCATTGTAGCCGCCGAGACTTACGAGGAAATCCCCCCTGAACTGGAGGAAAAAGCTGCTGCCCAGGCTTCGGAGTTGGCTTACCTCTACGATATACGCTATGTGGCCGTGTTGCCTCCGGTGATGGGCAGGCGTCCTTATGCCGATACCTATACCCGCACCCTGGAGCTTGTGGAGAGGATAATGCCGATGGAGCTTGCCTTCGAGGGGGATGGGGTGAAAGTTTATCGGGTGCTGCAGCCATCTCCTCCATCCTCCTTTGAGGTGGATATGGGCGTTGAGAAAGCCTTGCCCTATCTGGGAATGGGGTGGGACAGGAACGAGGAGATAGCGGGCACTTCGGCGGTGTGGGCAGTCTCCCGTAAGGCGGAGGTATTCGTACCCCTGCGGGAGGTAGCCGATTACAGGGTGACCCTGCGGGCCTCGCCTTTCACTTACCCCGGTGCGCCGCCTCAAAGGATGGAAGCTTACTTTAACGGCTTCCATCTCGGTTCGGTGGAGATGGCCCCGGGCTGGAATGAGTATACCTTTACCATACCTGCCCGGACGGTGCGGAAGGGGTTGAACCGCTTGGTGTTGCGCTTTGCTCATCAGGCCGTGCCCCGGAAAGTCCTTCCCGCCCAATTGGCCGTGGGCGAGACAGGTGTGAACGTCCCTGCCGATGTGGAAATCCACGCCCATCGGGATTTCGCCTACATAACGGTGGGTGGAGAGAATGCTTCCCTGAACAGGCCAGGGCTTAACATAGCCCTTGTGGACGCATCCATCGGGAAAGTGCTGGATATGCGGGTCTTCGGCTTCGAGAAGGGAGAAGCACTGGCTTCCTTCCTGGCCGAAGTTCCTCAGGGAACGATGGTGCTGGGGGGCTCCTGCGGCGATGGCCTGGAGCGCCTTGGCTCCAAAGCCATCGAAGCCCTGCAAAGTCTGGGGCTTCAGGGGCCATCGGGGCAGGTGGGATGCTGCTATGCTTTCATAGGTATCAAAGGGGCCAGGCCGGGGACGGCTGTGGAGGTGGAAGGGAAGGGCGACTCCTATCTACGGCTGGGGCGCAATCCCGATACACGCCCCCTGGCTGCGGCTGTAGATTGGGTCAGGATACAAAGATGAAGTGTTTCTTGTCAACGGTGAAGCCGCTGTCAAAAACGCTCTCTTTCTAAGGGGGTGCTTATGGAGCCTTTGTTTCGCCTGGGGAATTGGGCGGTGTTCCCATACACTGTGCTGATGGATTTGGGAATTCTGGCCGGGCTGGCCCTTTTCCTTTGGTTGGCCCGGCGTGAGGTCGGCCTGGAGGAGGCCCTT
>DRAO01000203.1 GCA_011041825.1 Chloroflexota bacterium | reverse complement strand
TGATTTCATCCCCGATAGGTAAGGGTTCTCAGGCGCCCACACAGGCCCGAAGAGCACTATCAGGAAGAGGGCCAGCACTATTAATGCCCCTACCAGGAGGGGGAGATTGAGGAAGATGGCCTGGATTCTGAGACGGCCCACACGCCTTTTAGGGGGAGCTAACCTGAACCCCTTTCGCCTTTTTCCCGTCAGTATAAAACGCAGCATATTGATGCTCTCCTCTTTCTCCTTTTTCGCCCTCACCGTGGGGCAACATTGCCTATCACGGTTAAATGGAGTGCTACCGGCGAAGAAATTATTTCCATCGCCATTATCAAAGGCAGATATAGGCGATAATTCCTTTCGAGTGCATCCAATCGTTCCCCCATCGCCTGACGGGCAGCGTAAAGGATGGCAGGGTCAGGCTCCCAATCGCCCATATTTCGGGCCACCCTGTGCACTTGCTCCAGGGCAAAGTCCCCTTCCCCTCGCTCCCGGAGCATCCGGATGTACTCGTAATCCTCGACTCCTTCCCGTATCCATTTGAGGCGCATCGAGGCCACCGGGCCATCGAAGCCCACTTCACTGGCCCGTCCCGGGTAGAAGAGCACCCCCTCGCCATTATATGTGTAACCGCCTTCGTGATAGGTCGCCGCATCCCTCCACACATCTGAGGCTTCGCTCCAGTAGGTGGTCTCCCAGTACAAGAGGCCGGTGAAGCCGTAATGGGCGTTGAGCCAGGCGGGGAGGCGGTAATTGATGGGCGGGTAGTCCAGGAGCCAGATGGGAGCGTAATCCTCGTAGATGGCATCGGGCCAGCCGTGGAGCTCCCACCACTCATCGCAATACTGAGCCAGGGCAGTGTACCACCAGACCTTTTCACCTGCCGCCAGCCGCTGGGAGAGCACGTGGGTCTGGTAGTAGTCCTCATCGAGCCAGACGGTGTAGCAGCAGGGCACCCAGATGTCCACATAGCCGACCAGCGAGCCCCAGGCGGAGTCGTCGGGAACGGGCTGCTCGGTGAGGAGGAAAGGCAACGTTATGCCCGTCCGCTCCCCTGCCTCATCGAAGAACTCCCCCCAATCCCGGACCGCCTGATAGGCAGCGGCATCATCGGGCTCATCGAGGACATAGGCGTAAAGGTAGCCCTCCCAGCCACGTTCGGCGAAGTAGCGGAGGTAAGATGCGGCGTAATCCAGGGCTGCCTCCCGGTCGGTGGTGAGGGGGTGGGTGTAGGGCCAATCAGCCCAGAGGGGAAGCTGATAAGCCCGCACCCCCCGTTCGTCCAGGTAATAGGTCAGGTTCTCGGCAGCCGTGCCCAAACCGGGATAGGAGACGGTGAAATCCAACTCGCCGGTGGTTGGGTCGAAATCGGGGTAAGTGTCCACCAGGAGGTCGGGCATCAGGCGATGGTCAAGGAGGGCATCGTAATAGCGGCGCATAAGGGGGAAGAAGACCTCGGCGTCCTCGGACATATCCAAGCCATAGGCGGTGGCAATCTCTTCATCATCCACGAAGAAGGACGAACGCAGGGAAGGGCTCTGGGGCAAGGTGAAAGCCCACACGGCGAGGGTGATGGGCAGGATAGCACTGAGGCCGCCATCGGCGGTGACGGTGAAGGTGGCGGTGTAGATGCCAGGGGATGCAGCTACAGGGACGTGAACATCCACCCACAAGGGCTGATTCTCGCCTTCGGCAAGGTCGAAGGGGATGGCATCATAGAGAGGGCCATCCAGCGGCGAGCCAGTGTAGGGGTCAACGAAGGGGATCAGGGCATCGGGGTATTGGCCAGGTGGGTAGGGAGAGAAGGGAGAGGAAGTGGTCACGGTGATGTAATGCTCCCGGTAGAGGAAGGTGGTGGTGATGACGGTCCCATCGGGGCCATAGAAGGGACTGATGGCCGCTTCCACCCCGGTTAGGTTCCCATCCCGTGCCGAGACAATTACCTGAAAAGGCTCCCATTCATTGCGGGCGGCATAGATGTGAACCCCCTGCGTATCCCTCACCGGGTCAGTCCGACCGATGCGGGTCATCCCATCGGCGGCCCAGAGCCGGAGGGGTGTGGGAGCATTGCTGTCCCCTGGGCGGGGGAAAGGCTTCTTGTCGGGCAAAGGCTCCACCGCTGCCCAACAAAACACTCCTTGGGAATATAGGGCTACCCCTATGCAGAGAAGGAGGGATAATCCAACAGCGCATAGCAACCATTGAGTTCTCATTTGAGCCACTTAAGGAAGAGATGGTCCTGCTGAGCAGCAGCTTCGCCATTGCCCAGCAGAACCCCCATCATTCTTTCCTCCCGCTCACCACCACGAAAGAGCCCTTCCCGTAGCCGGGTTGAGGAGCCTCAGGCTCATCGAGTTCCTGGAGGCCCTTGAAAATGGTCTGGCGGAATTCAAGGGAACCGAAGCCCGCTTTTCCCATCAGGGAGATGACCTCATCCACCGAGAAGAATGTGGCATAGCGGTAGAAGACGTTTTCCTGCTTGTGCTGTTCGTAGATTCTCCCCAGGGGGCTCTCCCGGTCAACGAAGCCGATGATGAGCTTCCCTCCCGGCTTTAACACCCTATGGGCTTCGTATAAGGCCGCCTCCGGGTCATCCAGGAAGCATATCGTGGTGACCATAAGGGCGAAGTCGAAGGTGGAATCATTGAAGGGCAGGGCTTCTGCCACCCCTCCCACCACCTGGATGCCTCGTGCCAGGGCTATCTTCCCCATCTTGGGAGATGGGTCAATCCCCATCTTGATGCCCAAAGGAGCGGCAAAGCGCCCGCTGCCCACCCCTATCTCAAAGCCTAACCCCTGAGGGGGTAATAGCTCCCTCACAGCCATAAGCTCCGAAGCATAGGCGTGACGATGCCGCTCAAACCATTCCTCGTATCGGGCTGTGTGCTCTTCAAATGGTTTTACCCTGGCCATCTCACCACTTTGCTTTTTCCTCAAGGTTGTTAAGGTTTCTCCTTTAACCGTGCTTCGCTTGCCAGGACCCTCTTGGTGGTTATGTACCACTGGGCCAAAGTGCGGAAGCGGTCGGCAGGCCTGAACATAGGGCCTATTTGAACCTTCTTGACCCCCTTGTCAACGCCGTAGATGTAAACCGGGTAGTAGAGCAGCAAGGCCGGAACGTCCTCGGCGAATATTTCCTGAAACTCCAGGTAGAGTTCCCGGCGGCGTTCCTGGTCAGGGGTGAGCCGGGCCTCCTCCAGAAGGGCATCGGCCTTTTTGGAGGCATAACCGCTGAAGTTCTGCCCGTCCTCCTTCTGGCTGGAGTGCCAGAGAGGATAGGGGTCGGGGTCAGGGCCTAGCTCCCATTGGATTATGGCCGCCTCGAAGTTACGGGGGTATAGGAAATCCCGCACCAGTTCGGAGTAATTCAAGATTTGGGGCACAGCTTTAATGCCCAGTCTATGCCATTGCTCGGCCAGCATCTGCGCTATCTGAATCCGGGTGGGAGAGGAGTTGGTCAAAAGCACGAAGTCAAGCTCTATTCCGCCCTTCTCCCTGATGCCATCCCCATCGGTGTCGTTCCAACCGGCCTGCTCCAGGAGCGCTGCGGCTTTGTCGGGGTCGTAATCGTAATGCTTTATGGCCGGGTTGTAGGCCCAGGAATTCGGCAGTATGGGGCTGTGGGCCACGATGCCC
>DRAO01000423.1 GCA_011041825.1 Chloroflexota bacterium | reverse complement strand
GGCATTAAAAGCCCTCTCCTATCACTCAGCCTGGGCTTCGGTTCCAGGCTAAAGCAGCCTCAGGTAATGCCACGCTTAATCAACGGTCATCCCCCTTTTTCTTTTGGAGAGCCCAGCAGAACCTGGGCCAGCTTGGGCCAGGGCTAAAAGCCCCGGCCTGAGCGGCTAAAGCCCGCTGGAAGCGGGCTATTTAGGGCGCTTCCAGCGCCCTTTCTCTGTTCAGCCGGGAGCTTTGAGCCTTCTGGCAAACCCCGTTGGCGGCTATGCCAATATGAGCGTATGTTTTTGATAGTTTCGGACAGTATCCTGATAGCTTATGAGAGGCAGATTTGCTTATAATAAATCAAAGGTGCTTTCCAAAATGCTTGGCGGTTCCCGCTATGGGTGAAAGGCGATTGCTCAAACCTGAAAGGCAAGTAGGGATAACAGGATACGGAGCTTACATACCCCGTTACCGATTGCCGGCTTCGGAGATAGCCAGGATTTGGGCAGGTGGTGCGGTTGGATTGCCGGTTAAGGAGAAAGCGGTGCCTGGCCTGGATGAGGATGCCGCTACCATAGCCATAGAAGCCGCACGTAACGCTTTAGCCAGGGCGGGGATAGAACCGGGGCTTATCAGGGCGGTGTGGGTAGGGAGCGAATCACATCCTTATGCCGTTAAGCCCACCGGCACCATAGTTGCCGAAGCCATCGGCGCCACCCCGCACATTCAGGCTGCCGATTGGGAATTTGCCTGCAAAGCTGGCACCGAGGCTTTCCAAGCTGCCATCGCCTTTGTCGGTTCGGGAATGGCCGATTATGCGATGGCTATAGGGGCCGATACCGCACAGGGGCGTCCTGGCGATGCTCTGGAATACACGGCTGCGGCGGGAGGCGCCGCTTATATCCTTGGCCCTGCTGAGGAGAGCCTGGCCATCGTGGAAGCAAGCTATTCCTTTGTAACGGATACCCCGGATTTCTTCCGCCGCCCTTATCAGCATTACCCGCAGCATGGGGCTCGCTTCACTGGAGAGCCTGCTTACTTCAGGCATATCCTGACGGCAGCCCAAACCCTTATGGAAGAGCTAGGGTACACGCCTGCGGATTACGCCTACGCCGTCTTCCACCAACCTAACCTGAAATTCCCGCAGACAGCGGCTAAGAAGCTTGGTTTCACCCCGGACCAGATAAAGGATGGCCTGCTGGTGGACGAGATTGGCAACACCTATGCTGGCTCCTCACTGCTGGGGTTGACCGCTGTCCTGGATGTAGCTCAACCCGGTGACCGAATCCTTCTGGTCTCGTTTGGCTCTGGGGCGGGGAGTGATGCCTTCTCCCTGATAGCAACTGAGGAATTACCGAAACGACGGAACTTAGCTCCTTTCACCAGGCAATACATCCAGAGGCGTAAGGAGGTGGATTACGGCCTCTACGTGCGATACCGCAGAAAACTGGAGATGCATTGAGCTATGCGAGAAGTAGCCATAATCGGCATCGGGCAAACTAAAGTAGGTGAACACTGGGAGAAATCCCTCCGACAACTGGCAGCCGAGGCCATCTTAGCTGCCATAAAGGATGCCAAAATCGAGCGGGTTGACCTCCTCTACGTGGGCAATATGCTCTCAGGGGAAGTGGCGGACCAGGAGCACCTGGGGGCGGCGGTGGCTGATTTCGCCGGGTTGCGCACCGTGGAAGCTTACAAAATCGAAGCAGCCTGTGCATCAGGAGCAGCAGCATTGCGGCAGGGTTACATTGCCGTAGCTGGTGGACTTGCCGATTTCGTGGTGGTCTGCGGGGTGGAGAAAGTGACCGATGCCCCTAACCCGGATGTCTTAGCCGCCTTGGCTTTGGCTACCGACGGGGAATACGAGAGAGCTCACGGGCTTTCTCTCATTGCTCTGAATGCCATCATAATGCGCCGATATATGCACGAATACGGTTACAAGCAGGCGGATTTTGCCGCTTTCTCCGTCAATGCCCACCGCAATGCCGTCAACAACCCTTATGCTATGTTCCGCAGGCCCATAACGGAGGAAGCCTTCGCAAAAGCCAGGATGGTGGTGGAACCCATTAACCTTCTGGATTCAGCACCTGTGGCTGATGGTGCGGCAGCTCTGGTGCTTTGCCCGCTGGTTATGGCGAAGGACTTCACCTCCAAGCCGGTCCGGATCGCTGCCTCGGCAGCAGCGACCGATGCCCTGGCCTTGCACGACCGCAAAGACCTTCTGTTCCTGGAGGCGGCTTGCCTCTCGGCAAAGAAGGCATATGAACTGGCGGGCATCGGCCCTCAGGATGTGGATTTCTTTGAATTAACCGATGCCTCTACGGTGATGGCGGCCCTCTCGCTTGAGGCTGCGGGCTTTGCCGAGCGAGGGGAAGGCGTGCGCCTCGCAATGGAAGGGGAGATAACCCTGGAAGGGCGTATCCCCATCTCCACGATGGGGGGGCTCAAAGCCCGGGGGCATCCTATAGGAGCCACAGGGATATATCAAGCTGTGGAGGCGGTTATACAATTGCGCCACGAAGCAGGGGAGAACCAGGTTAGGGATGCCCACTGGGGCCTTATCCAGAACATCGGGGGTACAGGCGGTACTGCAATCACCCACATCCTAGAAGGCCCTGATTAAAACCTGGCCGAAAGCGAACATAAAACGGGGGTGCAGGAGCCTTTGCCCCCTGCCGGGGGTTTAGGGGGTGTCCCCCTGCGAATCCCCTTCTTAACTGTGTGAACTTCTTTCTATGAAGTTTGGCAATTGACTATATAGTTTACGGAGGTGAATGGAAATGGAACTGCCCAAGAATTGGAGGCTGAGGAAGCAGCGGTACTCAATGGTAGGCGAGATTTGCGAGAAATGTGGGGCGAGGATTTTCCCTCCCCGAGATGTGTGTCCTGAGTGCTCTAAGCCAGCGGCTACCCCCTATACCTTTTCAGGCAAAGGCACCGTGTACTCCTATGCCACTGTCTTCCAGGCTCCAAAGGGGTTTGAGGAATACGTGCCCTACACGGTGGCTATGGTCAAGCTGGAAGAAGGGCCTATGGTGGCCGCTCAGCTCACCGATGTAGATCACGATGAAGTCAAGATAGGTATGCCAGTGGAGATGGTAACCCGCAAGCTCTACGAAGAAGGTGAGGAGGGGCTGATAGTTTACGGTTATAAATTCAGGCCCCGGATTCACAAATCTAACTAACATTAGCTTACGGGTTGACACCCTTATCCCCCTGGAATAAAACCTCCTGTTTCAGGCGAGGCTTTAAAACACCTCCGGTTAGGAAGGTGTTTTTGATAGCCTCGCCGCCCTCAAAAACAACTGAGCTCTTCCCTACCCTGCCTTCATTGGCAATCTCAAGAGCTTTGGGGTATAATAACTTCCAAATCCCGGGGACGGGGCAAATGCAGACCCAGGTATGGATGATAAATCCTGTTGAGCCTGAACCCGATATTATCGCCAGAGCCGCTGAGGTTATCCGGAGAGACGGATTGGTAGCCTTTCCCACCGAAACAGTTTACGGCCTGGGGGCTAACGCCCTTAGCGAGAAGGCCGTGGCCCGCATATTTGCCGCTAAGGAACGCCCCGCCGATGACCCCATCATCGTCCATCTAGCCTCTGCCGATGAAATCTACCGGGTGGTGGCTGAAGTTCCCCCTATAGCCTTGGAGCTGGCACATCGCTTCTGGCCCGGCCCCTTG
>DRAO01000131.1 GCA_011041825.1 Chloroflexota bacterium | reverse complement strand
CGCCCCTACGCTGATAGAAACCCTCCCGAGAGCCGCAATCAACCCATCTTGGGTGCCAACGATGGCAACAGCGGAACCGCTGCTTTGTTGGAGTTGGCTCGAACCCTTGATGTGGACAAATCCGGCTTACAAGTATGGCTCGCTTTCTTCGATGCTGAGGACCGGGGCAACCTCGATGGCTGGCCTTTTTCCGTGGGGGCTTCCTTTGCCGCCGAGCGAAACCTCGACTTCGTCGCCGTTATAGTCATAGATATGATAGGCGATGCCGACCAGCAAATCTATATGGACGCCAATTCTGACCCCGGACTTTCCCGGAGCCTGTGGAAGCTAGCCGACTCTATGGGCCTTTCGGGGAACTTCATCCCCCAGGTAAAATACCGCATCATTGACGACCACATCCCCTTCGCCCTCAAGGGCATACCCTCAGCCTTAATCATAGACTTTGATTACCCATACTGGCACACCACCGAAGACACCCTTGATAAAGTAAGCGCCGAAAGCCTTGAGAGGGTAGGACGCCTGTTGGAAAGATGGCTTGAAGAGCGAGCCTACGAGGCTTGGTTGACTTCTGGCAAAAGTTAGGCTATTATTCTTGTTGAGAGCCACTTCCTTAGGAGAGATTATGAGGGCACAAGAACTGGCTAAATGGCTACGGGAACACCACGATTCTATCCTGGTCAAATGGATCAGGCGGGTACGTAAGGCAAGCCCCGGCACCGATGCCCTGCTGTCCACCCAAGAGCTGAGCGGGCGGCACCTTTCTGATTTATACAATGCCTTAACCTACGCCTTAGAGACGGGGGAAACCGCCCGCCTTGATTCCCTCATAAACCAGCTTGTTAAAGACCGGCTACAACGGCAATATAGCCTTGAAGAGGTTCTCATAATATCCCAGGAGCTCAAGAATACCATCTGGGAGGAACTATCCAAGCAATATTCCTCAATGCAAACCCTAGAGTACCTGAAGGTAGCTGAGGAGCTGTTTGACCACATAGTCACCCATATGGCCAATGCCTTCACCAAGCAAAGCCTTGAGTTAATCCAACGGTTGAATCGAAGCCTGGAGCAAAAAGTACAAGAGCGAACCCGAGAGCTCCAGCGAGCTAAGGAGGAACTTGAGCGCATAGACAAGGCCAAATCGGACTTCATCCGGATAGCCGCCCACGAACTGCGCACCCCCTTAACCCTGGTGCAGGGATATGTGGGGATGCTCCTCAGTGGGGAAGGCACTTTGGATAGAGAGCGGATTCAACCTATATTGCAGGGATTGGTGAAAGGCGTTCGGCGGCTTGAAACCATAGTCCGGGACCTTATAGATGCCTCATATATTGATGCCGAAGTGCTCACCCTTAACATCCAGAAGACCTCCTTGGCCCGGGTTATAAACCTGGCAATCAATGAATTCAAGCCAGCCCTGGCAAGCCGGAATCTCAAGCTTTCCATCCAAAATCTCGATGAATTACCAAGCATAGAAGGAGACCCACAGCGCCTATACCAGGTGTTCTACAACCTCATCAGCAACGCCATCAAGTACACCCCCGATGGAGGCAAGATCACGATTTCGGGCAAAGTGCTTGACTCTGAGTTCGTGCAGATTACCGTATCTGACACCGGCATAGGCATCCCCCCTGATAAGCTGGAACGCATCTTCGACAAGTTCTACCGCCTGGACGAATTCTCCTTCCACAGCACAAGCAAAACTGCTTTCAAGGGGGCAGGCCCCGGATTAGGCCTCACCATAGCTAGGGGCATCGTGGAGGCCCACGGAGGACGGATATGGGCCGAAAGCCCCGGCTATGATGAGAAACGGCTGCCAGGAAGCTCCTTCCACGTCCTGCTCCCCATAAAGACCCCGCCAGGCCGGCAGAAATACATCCATCGCCTCCAGAGCCCCATTAAAGCCGTAATCTTTGATTTAGACGGGGTTATGGTGGACACCGCCCAATATCACTTCCAGGCCTGGCAACGGGCTCTCTCGGAACTTGGTTACACTATGACCCAGGAGCAATTCCAGGCCACCTTCGGTATGCGCAATCCCGAGATAATCAGAACCATCCTCGGCCCTGACGTTGACCCCGAACTTGTGGAGCAAATCGGGGAGCGTAAGGAAACCATATATAGGGAACTGATACACAAGAACATCTCTCCTATGCCCGGGTTGCTCCAGTTGATCCAGGATTTAAAGGGACGCCGGTTCCGGATAGCCGTGGCAACCTCCACCCCTAAGGCCAACGCCCACCTAATCCTGAAAGCCCTCGAACTTGAGCATGAGCTAACAGCCTTAATTACCGAAGAGGATGTGAAACACGGGAAACCTGATCCGGAAATCTTCCTCCTGGCGGCAGAACGCTGTCAAGCCGAACCGCAGAATTGTGTGGTGGTGGAAGACGCCCCCGCTGGAATCCAGGCGGCCAAAGCCGCTGGGATGAAAGCAATAGCCATAACCACCACCCACCCCAGGGAAGAATTGAAGGATGCTGACCTCATCATTGATAACCTCGGGGAGCTTGATGCCGTCGTTATCGAAAAACTTGTTTCGGAAAGGGGATAATGCCAGCTAAGAGGCCTATAGTCCTAAACCAGCCCGTTGAGAGAGCGCTGCTGGTAGGGGTGGAACTAAAGGGCCAACGCAACGGATGGCCGGTGGAGGACTCGCTGGCCGAGTTAGCTCAGCTTGCCCGCACCGCCGGGGTAGAAGTCGCCGGCCAAACCTATCAGAAATTAGAGCACATTAATCCGGCCACCTACATAGGCTCTGGCAAAGTGGAAGAGGTGAAAGTCCTCAAAGACCACCTGGGTTGCAATGTCATCATCTTCGATGATGAACTATCGCCCCGCCAGCAGAGGGAACTGGAAAAAGCCCTCAAGGTCAAGATAATAGACCGAACCGCCTTAATCCTCGACATCTTCGCCCGCCATGCCCGGACCCATGAAGGTCGCATCCAGGTGGAATTAGCCCAATACCAATACCGCTTACCCCGGCTTACCCGATATTGGACGCACCTGTCCCGCCAGGTTGGAAGCCCCGCAGGAGGACGCAGCACTATGCGGGGGCCAGGAGGCGGGAGCACCGGCGTGGGCCTGCGTGGCCCCGGCGAAACCCAATTGGAAGTAGACCGCCGCCGCATCAAAGAGCGCATAGCTCAACTTCAACGGGAACTGGAGCACATCCGAACGCACCGCCAGTTATACCGCCAGAAACGCAAGCGGGCAGCCATCCCCGTGGTGGCCATAGTAGGCTACACCAACGCAGGCAAGTCCACGCTCCTAAACGCCCTTGCCAATGCCGATGTCTTAGTGGAAGACAAATTATTTGCCACCCTTGACCCGACCACCCGGAAGGTGAAACTGCCTGGTGGTAAGGAGATACTGGTGACGGACACCGTAGGTTTCATCCAAAAGCTGCCTCCCCAGCTTCTGGCCGCCTTTCGTGCCACACTGGAGGAGGTCCTGGATGCCACGATACTCCTCCATATTGTTGACATAACTAATCCACATGCCTTGACCCAGAGCCGGACGGTTTGGGAGGTGCTGGAGGACTTAGGAGCCACGGGGAAGCCCATTATAACTGCTTTGAACAAGATAGACAAGCTGGAGGATAAGAGCATCTTAGAGCGGGTTGCGAACTTGTATCCCAACGTGGTAGCTATCTCGGCCTTGAGGAAAATTGGCTT
>DRAO01000227.1 GCA_011041825.1 Chloroflexota bacterium | reverse complement strand
GTGGTTATCCAGCCAGGCTTGGATGGCCTTGGCCAGGTTCTCGGATGCCCCCCTCAATCCCCGATCTTCCAATTGCTGGAAAGGGATATCGGCAGGGCGAGCTATAATGATACCCCAACGGTCACTGCCCGGCAGTGCTCCCTTACGCAAGCGAGAGATGAGCCCCGCTTGTACCAGCGATGATTTGCCGCTACCAGAAGGGCCCAGCACGGCTAAGAAGCGCGGCTCACGCCGCAGGCTTTCCACCAGCCGATCCACGGCCCGTTCACGTCCAAAGAAGAACTCAGCATCGCTCTCGGTGAATGGATCCAAGCCGCGATAGGGACAAAAGTCGGATATCTGCAAATCACGGCAGACCTCCCGAAGGGTCTCGGTAGGGATGGCAAAGGCCGTTTCCACCAGGCGTCCATACCGGTCGGGAATTGTTATATAAGTGACCATACCCACCACCCGTTTGGTAAGGTTGTCTAGGAGCGGAGCACCGCTGAAGCCAGAGGTCACTTGTGTGCTGTGTAATTGAAGGAGAGAGAAACCTCGCTTTGTTTCAATTCTACCGATAACCTTACACTCTCCTTTTAGTCCCTCTAGTTCCTCTCCAAGAGGGAAACCGAAGGTGATAAAGGTGCGCTCCTCCACCCCGATTGAGCTTCCCAGGACGATAGGTGCAACCTTCTTTGGCAAGGATGCTTGGAGGATGGCCACATCTTCGGCATCGGATGTACGCCAGTATTCTGGCACGATATAGACTTCCTGCTCTTCACCTGTGGCACAGAAACGTATCTTTACTCTGCTTCCCGGCTTACCTCCGGCGGCTTCCACCACATGGGTACAAGTGACAATGAGGCCCTTTTCATGGACAACGAAGCCAGCGCCCACAGTCTTGCCATCCGGCGAGAGAATCCGCACGATACTGTCGGTGAACTCTTTAGGCATTACGGATTTCTCCTCCTATGCAACTTGCATGCTTTACAATTCTGTATCTGAGCCAGAGGTTTTCTCTATGTGAGCGTTACTAGCGGGCTTCGGTACCAAGAGTGGCAACAATCGCTCCAGCCTAGGAGTTCAGCTTTAGGCCGAATTCCACTTAGCTTCTTTTCAATGCTTTGAAAGCTCTTATTCCAGCAAAATTGGCCATATTGCTTAAATCCTCTTCTATGCGCAAAAGTTCATTGTATTTTGCCACCCGTTCACTGCGGCAGGGAGCCCCCGTCTTTATCTGTCCCACGCCTGTAGCTACCGCCAGGTGGGCGATGGTTACATCCTCGGTTTCCCCACTCCGGTGGGAGATGATGGCCCCCCATCCGGCTTCCTGGGCCATCTTGACGGCTTCCAGGGTTTCGGTAAGGGTGCCTATCTGGTTGAGTTTGATAAGGATGGCGTTAGCAGCCCCGAGTTCGATGCCCTTACGGAGCCTCCCCACATTGGTGACGAAGAGGTCATCCCCCACCAATTGCACCTCGTCTCCTAAGCGCCTGGTGAGAAGCTGCCAGCCTTCCCAGTCATCTTCGGCTAAGCCATCTTCGATGGAGATGATCGGATATTTCTCCACCCAGTCGGCATAGAACTCCACCATCTCTTCGGCGGAAAGGGTGCGGCCTTCTTTCTTCAGCACGTACTTGCCATCCTCGTAGAACTCGGTGGCGGCAGCGTCTAAGGCTATGAAAATCTGCTCCCCTGGCTTGTATCCGGCCTTCTCGATGGCCTCCAGCAGGAGCTCCACTGCCTCCTCGTTAGCCTTAAGGGAGGGGGCAAAGCCACCTTCATCGCCCACGTTGGTGTTGTAGCCTTTGGAGGCCAGCACTTTCTTGAGGGCGTGGTAGGTCTCGGCCCCCCAACGCAGGGCTTCAGCAAAGGTGGGAGCTCCAGCGGGTACAATCATAAACTCCTGGAGGTCCGTGGAATCGGAGGCGTGTTTTCCTCCGTTGAGGATGTTCATAAGGGGCACCGGCAGGATGCAGGCATTGATACCCCCTATGTAACGGTAAAGGGGCACTCCCAGGGAATTGGCAGCCGCCCTCGCTACGGCCAGGGATACACCTAAGATGGCATTAGCGCCCAAGCGGGATTTGGAGGGGGTGCCATCCAATTTGATGAGGAGTTCATCAATGGCTCTCTGTCTGTAGGCGCTGTGACCGAGGATTTCCTTAGCGATAATCTCGTTGATGTTTTCCAGGGCTTTGAGGACGCCTTTGCCATTGTAGCGGCTCCTATCGCCATCCCTTAGCTCCAGGGCTTCGTGGGCACCGGTGGATGCCCCCGAAGGCACTGCTGCTCTCCCCCAGGCACCATCGCTCAGGAAAACTTCCACTTCCACAGTAGGGTTGCCCCTTGAATCCAGTATCTCCCGTGCCTTTATCTCCTCAATCCAGCTCATAGTCCCTCCTTGCCTTTAGGGTTTGCTCTGAACGCAACCCTTCTCCTGAGCGGAAGGGCTTATTCTTCTTCCAGGTACATCGGCATTATCACGTGGACGAATTCTTCCCCATCGGCGGGCTTTATCACGCCAGGGCTGGAAGCGGTGGTGGTTTCAAAAGCGATTCGCTCATCATCCATAACCGAGAGAACTTCCATCAGGTATTTAACGTTGAAGGCAATCTCAAGGGGCGAACCTTCCACATCGGCTTCTATCTCGCTCACGTTATCGCCATACTGGCGGCTTGTGGCAATCACCGTTAGATGTCCGGGCATAAGCTCCCCACCCGGAGCCATCTGAAGCCTCACCATATTGTCCTTATCCCTGGCGAAAAGGGAAGCCACTTTCAATGACTTCAAGAACGCCTCCCGATTGACCACAGAACGGGTGGTATAGGTCTGGGGGATCAGGGAACGGTAATCAGGGTAGTTGCCTTCTATCAACTGGGACACCAAGTCTATGGCCAGCACTGGCCCCTCGGCCCTGCCTTTGAGGTGGAACAGGATTTGGCTGCGGTTGGGGGTGACGAGGATTTCGATAGGCTGTTCCTCATCGGCTTCGCTGGCAACACGGGCAAGTTCGTTTAGAGCCCGGGCGGGGACAATGACTTCCAGCGATTCCTGCACCGGCTCAGGGAGGTCTATGCTCCTAACCGAGAGGCGATAGCCATCGGTGGCTGCCAGGGTAAGCCGATTGCCTTCAAAGGAAGTGAGGGCTCCACTCAGAGAGGGATGGGTTTCTTCAGAAGCAGCGGCAAAGGCTACCTGCCGGATGACCTTTCGCAAAATCTCTGGCCGAAGGGGGGTGGTAATCTTTATCCCCTCGCTTTCCAGTTCCGAAGCTGTCGCCACCTGAGGGAATTCGGTGGCATCTATTCCCCGGATGTTAGCTTCAAAACGTCCGCACCGGATATTCACGGTTTGGGTGCGCACCACAAGCTCCAATTCCACAGGCTCGGGAGGGAGGGAGTTCACCAGTTCGGAGAAGAGGCGGGCTGGGACGGTGGCTGCTCCTTCTTCCTGGATGTTGGCCCCCACCCAGCAGCTTATGCCGATATCCAGGTTGGTGGCAGCAAGCTTGAGCCTCCCTTCCTCGGCATTCAGGTAGACGTTGCTGAGGACCGGGAGGGTGCTCCGGGTGGCAACAGCCTTGCTTACCACTGAAAGTCCACGGGAAAGATTTTCCTGAAGGCAAACCAATTTCACCGCCATCCCTCCTAGTGTAATTTTCGCTCATAACGCTGTAGGGATTATACTGCAAAATCAGCAAAGCTGCAAGG
>DRAO01000260.1 GCA_011041825.1 Chloroflexota bacterium | reverse complement strand
GATCCGATGAGAGGATACTGAAAGTAGCTTCATCAATTGTATCCTCCAGATAAAGTTGTTCTGTTGCAGAGAGACGATCCGATGAGAGGATACTGAAAGAACGGTATGCGGCTGGCTGGGGTCAAATGCCTCCGCTGGTTGCAGAGAGACGATCCGATGAGAGGATACTGAAAGGCTGGAGGTCCAGGATGGTTCCAGCGGCTACCGAAAGCGTTGCAGAGAGACGATCCGATGAGAGGATACTGAAAGGTAGCGAGGATTAGATTGCTTGTACCAATGTATAGATGGTTGCAGAGAGACGATCCGATGAGAGGATACTGAAAGCTCCTTCCCTTGGAGGTCTCCAGGAGATGGCCCTCTATGGTTGCAGAGAGACGATCCGAGGGGAGGATACTGAAAGGGGTATGCGGCCAGGAGGGGCGATGGAGGCGGTGGCCTGGGCTGCGGAGTGATAAGCCTGAGTTTCAATACACTACACAATCACTACATTGGTTCAATGCCCGGTCTGAACTTTAGTACCACCCTTAAAATCGAACCTCCCAGGACACGCTGTCCCCATCTCCTCGTATGGGCACCCTTGGCATCCCCTCTACTTCGGGTTCATAAAGCCCCACTTCCACGGTGTAAATTCCAGGTGGAAGCCCCGAAGGCAACTTCCACCTATGCTCATCCACTACCACTTCACCTGGATGCCATGTTTCGGTAGGAGCCCTCCCTCCAGCAGGAGGAGCATCGTGTCCGGTGATGTAACGCCCTCTTCCATCCAGAAGGTGGGTGAAGACAGTGTAAGAACGGGTGATAGGAGCTTGGCACTGCCAGAACAAGGTCAAGCGCAACTCGGTTCCCTTTATCTCCCAATCATAGCCCAGGAGGAGGATGCCCGGTTCAAAGTATGCCTCCAAGGGATGGGGAATTGGAGGGATTTCAAACAAGCGTGGCCTCCCCTTCACCTCCATCGGGCCTAAGCTCACCCTCTGCTTGCCTTCACCTAACACTACTTCATATTTGCCTTGGGGTAATTCCGGAGGAAGGGGTATTTTAAGCCAGGACCAGAACACTTCGCCCTCCCTCCAGTTTATCTCCTTTTGCCTGTTGCCAAGGGGATAAAGCTTGGCTTCTAGAGCCCGATGCCCCTTTTCATCCACCAATGCCACAGGGACAGGGGTGTCGGGATTAGTGACACGAGCTTCCCAATAGGTCCGGAAGCGCAATGTCTGGCCGGGGGACAATGAGGAAGGCCAGCCATCATATCCCAGGAAGCGCACCTGCCCCAGGTCAACTTCGATGGGGAAGCGAGGATGGAAGACAGGGGGAGGGGCAGGCTGCAACGGGGACACCAAGGTTATCTTCCCCAACACCAGTTCAGTACCCCGGGGATTGCCGGCTTTGTCGAGGAGAGGTAAGCGCTCTTGAGTAGCTTCATCGTAAACGGCAAGGGCGATGCGGTACTCCCCTGGCAAAGTCCCCAGAGGAACAGAAAGGGAGTGGAAAGCCCATGCTTCGTTCAATTCACCCCAGTAAGGGGTACGGAGGTGGCGGTCGTTCAGGAGCCAACGGTCGTCCTGGGCCAAGATGGTGTTTTCCTCGTCCAGCAGGTAGCAGGCTGCTTTTAAGACACGGTCGGTGGGTTTGGTAAGGCGCCATCGGGTGGCTACCCATACCTGGTGGCCTGGTGCTGCATAGGGCACATCGGAGGGGACAGAGGTAGCAGTGGGCTCTCGCCCACCCCAATCGGCTTCCTCCAGCACCAAGTTCCCTCCAAAAGAACGGTTTATGGCAATGGGAGAAGGCGCCAGGGCAAAGGAGACTCCTTCGGAGGGGAGGCGGTAACGATACACGGTATAGCCGGTGAAATCAACCTTCCCCATAAATTCCCCATGCCGGTCGAGAAGCCAGCGGATAACCCCTCTCGGGTCAGCATCGGATTTGAACCAGTGCACTAAGAAAACGTGCCTCCGTCCTCGAAGCCACTTGGTGAGGGTTTCGGACACGGTGTGGATGTCTGCAAACAGGTAGCGGGCTGGAGCTGCTTCAGTAGAGGAAGCACCCGGTTGCTCTGCAAACCCTGGCCAATAGAGGTTAAAGGGGAAGGGAGCATCAATGATGATGAAGTCCTGGGGAGTGCTGCTTACAGCCAGGTAGGAAACCAACGCTCTCGAATCTTCCCTCACAAATGAGGGGTGTAGGAACTCCATCGTAAGCCCCACCAGGAGGGCCACACAAGCGGAAAGCCCGAGGAAAACACCGATGCGTCTCTGCATCCGAAACCAAGCGTTACAGCTTTCCCCTATCGTAAGGTAAAGGGCTGGGGAAACACAGGCAATGTAGCGGGGTTCAAAAGCCCCACCCCTTCGGAAGAAGGAAAGGTAATAGAAAACCAGGGGAGGGATGAGCCAGCTCAGGAGGAAAAGAGGTTTATCAAGGGTGCTACAACGCCACCTCATAGCAATTCCTGTCAAACACAGCGCCCCTCCTATCATTAAAAGAGGGATGACCACAGGTGATTGCCAGGCTTCACCTGTCGTCCAGGCCTGGGCTAAGTGGCCCAGGTAAGCCGGGATGGATGGGATAGCCAGGTTGGGGTTAGAATAGCCGCTCACCTGCCGCCAGGCGATGGGGAGTTGAGGGAGAAAGGCGATGGCGGACACCCCGTGAGCTGCTGTCACCAGTAGCAAGCGCCTTAGGGAAAGGGTGGGCCACACAACCCACCACACCAGGAAGATGCCCCACCCGGCAAGTACCCAGATGGCAGAATAATGAGCGAGCAGGCTCAGAGCCGCCAATAGGCCATAACCCACGAACCAATTCGCCCGGCTTTGCTTGATGCCCCGCCATAGACACAAGCCAGCGCCGAGCAAGCAGGCCAGCATAAGGGTATACATCCGGGTCTGTTGGGCTTCCAGCACCCAGAAGGGAGCCAGAGAGCTTAGAGCCGCAGCCATCAACCCGGTAGCCTCCCCACCTAATTCCCTCCCCAACCGATAGAAGATTGCCAGAGCCAGCACCCCAAAAACAAGGGAGAGGAAGCGGAGGAAAAAGGCAAAGGCTCCGTCCCTTACCGTGCCGGAGGCCAGGTCAACAGAGACAACCCCATAGGGAGAATCCCATCCCCCCAAGCGCATCCAGAAATGGAGGAAGTAAAAGTACAGAGGCGGGTGAATGTCAAGCTCACCCGAGGTAGCGATGGCAGTTAGGGGTCTGGAGGCAACCACAATGTTGCGGGCTTCATCCCACCATATGGGTTGAGAGGCTAAGCCCCACATCCGCAGGGTAAACCCTATTAGCAGGGGAAGCAGCCTTACCCACCTATTGGTCTTCGCATCCAGGAATCCTACTTTTCCCTCGCCCACATCACAAATTATAACCAAAACCAGCAAAACTTCAAAACCAGAAGGGACTTCCCCAGCACCCTCTTTATGAACCTCGGGGAGAGCGGAAGGCCAACCGTGCTATAAGGAATAGCAACATCAGGAACGTTATCCCAAAAGCCACGTAACCAATTCTGAAGCGGGATGTTGGAGCCTCCGAAGGGCCCTGCAAAGTGGGTGTGGGAGAAACCGTAAGGGGAGGTTTCGTGAAAGTTGGCTTCGGAGTTGGGGTCGGTGAAGGAGTGGGCAGAGGTGAAGTGAGAAGAGCGGCCACAGGAGTAGGGAAGGGGGAGGGCGTGGGAAGAGGCGTATCCGTCGGAACAGGAGTAGGTGACGGGGAAGGAGTGGATGTAGCAGTAGGCTGAGGGG
>DRAO01000067.1 GCA_011041825.1 Chloroflexota bacterium | reverse complement strand
CTGGTTCGGACCAGCTTGGCAATGGAAACCCCTTCCGGATGGGAGGAAACTACTTCGATAGAGCGGACCAGGGGGAAGAGGGTGGTCAACCCTCCCATATCCTTGGTAATCTCATGGTAACGGTACTTGGTGATGAGGGGGCTGACCACATCACCGAAGAAGGCCTGCACCGGGTCAACAACCAGGTCATTGCGGAAACGCACCCCCCATTCGGCCAGCTTCTCCCCGAAGGGGTCAGGCTGAGCCGGGTCCAGGAGGAGCATAACCTTGCCACCCTGGTTCAGGTAATCGAACACACGTTCTACTTCCTCCGGAAGGAACTCCCTCTTAGGCCCTGCTACCACCATAACCGCCATATCGGCGGGGAGGGTGTCCGTTATGGCCGCCAGGTTCAGGGTTTCCACCTTGTAGTTGTCCTTCTCCAGGGCCGAGGCTATCTGGCTGTACCCATCCCGGGTGTACCCCTTCGGGTCTCTTTCCTGATGGCCTGTGGTGAAGTACACGGCCTTCACTTCATCCCGGGAAACCTTCAGGATGGCACTGGTGATGTCCTGCTCATCTATGCCGTAGGTCTTCTGGGTTTTATCGCCCCGCACGAACACCAGGGTACCGTAGCTGGTGACCTCGTACTGGCGGGCGAGGGCGGGTTTGAGGTCGGGGTCCACGAATTCGTAGCTTATCTTATCGGTGTGATAGGTGTACTCCTTGAGGCGGTCCTCCACCTCCGTCCTCCGGGGGTCAGCGGGGGTGAAGAAAGCATAGACCTTCACCGGCTTATCGAGATTGTGCAATATCTTGATCGTCTGCGGCGATAAGCTGTACTGCTTGCTTTCGGTGAGGTCAAAGCGGTGATGATGGCGGCTGGAGATGAAGTTGATGAGGGACACGATGGCCAGGAAAGCCAGGGCTGCCACCAGGGCATTGGACCCATAAACGGCAGGGCGTCCTGTCAGGAGACGCCTTATCTCCCCCGGGACAAGCAGGATGAAAACGCCGATGAGGATTACCCCCAGGGCAAGGACCACCTCCGCCCATAGGGTGAATTGGCGCTGCACGGCATAGAAGCTCAGCCCAACCAGGAGGGCTAAAGCCCCGGCATATCCGAACCATCGGGCATAACTCTTCAAGCGCTTCAGCATCTCAGCTCCACCTCCTGGAAGAAAGGCTCAATGTGCTCAGGAAAAGGGCTCCAGCTATAACGCTGATGTAATATACAACGTCCTTGGTGTCCACAATCCCCTTGGAGAAATCGAAGTAATGGTTTGAGAGGGAGAGGTAGCGCAAGAAATTGGACAGGGGAGCACCGGTGAAATCTCCTGCGGCATCACATACCCACAATATCAGGACCAACCCAAACCCAACCACTGCCGCTATAATCTGATTCTGGGTGAGGGAAGAGGCCAACACCCCCACCCCGAGGAGGGCGGCCCCGTACAGCCACAGTCCCAGGTAGCCGGCGAAGATGGCCCCTTTATCGGGGTTGCCGAACATCTCCAGTATTATGGGGTAATAGAAGGTCAGCGCCAGCATCAAGGTGAACAACCCCAGGCTAGCCAGATACTTGCCCAGGACTACCTCCCAATCCCGCACGGGGGACGTGAGGAGCAGTTCGATGGTGCCTGAGCGCTTTTCCTCGGAGAGCAGGCGCATCGTCAATATGGGGGCCACGAAGAGGGCGATGATGCTCAGGTTCCCGAAGAGGTAGCGCATCGTGGCCTGGCGGGTGTAGAAGAGTATGAAGGTGAAGAAGTAACCGCTTATGAAGAGGAAAGCGGCTGTTACCACATAGGCTATGGGAGATACGAAGTAGGATTCCAGCTCCCTCCTGGCGATGGCAAAGATATTACGCATGACCTGCATCCTCCACCTCCTTGGTGGTCAATCTCAGGAAGATTTCCTCCAGGCTCATAGCCTCAAGCCGCAGCTCCAGCAGCTCCCAACCACCCTCCACAGCCACCCGGGCTATCTCAGGTCTGCGGTCCTCTCCCGTCTTGCAGAGGATTTCGTAACGTCCTTGCCCTTTATCATCCACAGCTATAATGCCGGGGATTTCCTTCAGCTTCGTAACCACCTCAGGCGAGGGGCGGCCCACTTGCAGGAACACCCTTTCCCCCCCTTCCAAGCGGGCGGTAAGGCGCTGGGGGGTATCCTCGGCAACCAGGCGCCCTTCGTTGATTATCAGCACCCTTTCGCAAGTTTGGCTCGCTTCGGGAAGGATGTGAGTGGAGAGGAGGATGGTGTGGTCCTCTCCCAAGCGCTTTATGAGCTCACGGACCTCTATGATTTGCTTGGGGTCAAGGCCGATGGTAGGCTCATCCAGTATCAGGACCTCAGGGTTGTGGAGGAGGGCTTGAGCCAGTCCCACCCTCTGTCTGTACCCTTTGGATAGCTTCCCAATCCGGGAATCGGCCACATCATCCACATTGCATATCTCCATCACTTCCTGCACCCGGGATTTCACCTTCTCCACCCCTCGGATATGGGCCATAAATTCCAGGTAGGAACGCACGCTCATCTCAGGGTAAAGGGGCACCGTTTCGGGGAGGTAACCTATGCGCTTCCTGACCTCCAGCGAATCGTAGAAGACATCGTACCCGGCCACCTTAGCCGTGCCGGATGTAGGGGCAAGGTAGGCGGTGAGGATGCGCATTGTGGTGGTTTTGCCAGCCCCGTTAGGCCCCAGGAAGCCCACCACTTCCCCTTTCTCGACGGTGAAGGTTACGTCTTCTATGGCTTTTACATCGCCGTAATACTTGGTAAGACCTTTCACCTCAATCATAGCTTCCTTCCCCTCCCAGAGCCTTTGGTAGCTCCGTATTTAACCGTGGTTAGTAACGTTACCCTATGGCGGGGGCGAAAAGGAAGAAAAGGGCTTCTTCCTTTGCACCGAATAGCTCAGATTCAGCATCCGGTGTGTTGAGCATCAAGCAAGCCTTCTCCCCTCTCAAAATATTATGGATGAAGATTAAAGGAAGATTAAAAATCCCGGGGGTTTTTGAAGTTATATATCCCATCCTGGATCTCCCAGGCTGCCCTGCATTGAGGACACAGGAGGGCGGATGAACCCTCCTGGAGCCTTTCGCTTCCGCAGCGAGGGCAGCGGAAGAAGCCCCGGGGGGCATTTGCTTCCCCCTTGCGGGCTACGCTTTTGAGGAGCACGCTAGGGGTAAGCCTGAGGGGAGCCAGAGGCTTTTGGAGCCGTGCATCCAGCGAGACCAGCAGGCTCAAGGGGATGTGGCGTTTGAGCCAGGGGACCCGGAAGAAGGAAACGGAGAGGCTTTCGGCAACTTTGAACCCTGCCCGCTGAAGCTCTCCCTCGATATATGCCGGGTGGAAGTCGAAGTGCAGGGGGGCGAATTCGTATGGTTCCTGGGAAAAGGGGTTAACCCTGCTGAACCTCAGGAAGTAACGGAGGATAGCTTTGAGGTGCCTCTTGTTGGCGTATTCAAGGATGAATTTGCCACCTGGCTCAGTTACCCGGTGGATTTCCCTGAAGGCTCCAGGCACATCCACGATGTGATGGATGACCCTCACCATAACCGTTGTATCGAAGAGGTTGCCGACGAAAGGGAGGTTGTAGAGGTCAGCGGCCACGAAGAGGAAGCGTTCATCGGCCCCGAAGCGCTCCTGGGCCTCCCGGAGCTGGGAGAGGGAGTAATCAAGGAGCACCACCCGGTTTGCCCCCCCGTAGAGGTCAGCGAGGCGTCCGAACCCGGCTCCTATGTCCAGCAAGGCCCTGCTG
>DRAO01000136.1 GCA_011041825.1 Chloroflexota bacterium | reverse complement strand
GCGCTCGTCATTGGGTATGAATCCTGAGAGCACGTTTAACAGGGTGGTCTTTCCGGAACCGGTACCGCCGGAGATGATTATGTTCAACCTTGCCACTATGCAGGCCTTCAGGAATTCCACCACTTCTGGCGTCAAGGTGCCTATCTCAACCAGTTTTTCCACCGTAAAGGGTATCCGGGCAAATTTCCGGATGGTCAGCACCGGCCCGACGAGGGAGATGGGAGGTATTACCACGTTTACACGGGAGCCATCGGGCAGGCGGGCATCCACATAAGGGGTGCTCTCATCAACCCGCCTCCCGAGGGGGGCAAGTATCCGGTCTATCACACGCATCAGGTGTTCTTCATCCTGGAAGGAGATGCTTGTCTTCTCGATTTTACCGTTTCGCTCTATGTAAATGTTCTTTGGGCCGTTCACCATAATTTCGTTGATTGTATCATCCTCCAGCAACGGCTGGATGGGCCCATAACCGAGTATCTCATCTAAGATTTGTTCCAGGAGGCGTTGCTTCTCGATGCGGCTTATGAAGATGTTATCTTCGGCAAGGATAGCATCCAGGTACTCTTCAACCTTCCTCCTCGCTTCCGCTTCATCAAACTCCACCCTGGTAAAATCCATCTCGGAGATGAGCCTTTCCTGAACCCGGTTTTTCAGCTCGGTAAAACGGTCAGCTTTAAAGGCCACCTTAGGGGGCCTTATAATCCTCCGGGCTCCCTTAGACGGTATGGTTGTGACCCGAGAGCGATTGCTTTGCTCTATGCGCTTTAACAGCGACATACCTTTCCCTCCCTTCTGGGTTTTCTAGTGCTCAAGATGCAATGCCAATTCCAGTCTCTCCTGGAGCTTGCGGGCCATCTCCAATATGCTTTCGGAGAAGGGGCTGTTGCGTCTCGATAAGAGGACGGGGACTCCTTGATTAACGGAGAAGAGGATCCGGCCCTCTTCGTTGGGTATCACCACCTCTATAGGGTGCTTCAGGCTGGCTTGTATATCCTTTGCTGTAATGCCGCTGCGTCTGTCATCTTTGTTGAGGATTAAAAACACCTTCTCCGGCTCATAGTTAAGGGCATCCATAATCTGGAAGAACTGCTTTACCCCCTTTATGGCCGTAAGCTCAGGGGTTGTGATCAACAATATCAGGTTGCTCATATCCATAATAGTGAGGATAAGGTCATTAACGTAGCTCCCTCCGTCAATTATCACACAGTCGAAGGCTTCCTCAGCCACCGAGAGTATTTTCTTAGCAAGCTCAGGAGTAATCAGGTCAGCCATCTCAGGACGAGGAGGGGCTAAGAGCACCTTTATCCCCGAAGGGTGAGGGAGCATAGCTCCGGCAAGCATTTCCTCGTCCACCTCTAAATTGTCGGAAACCAAATCAGCCACATTTCGGCGGGGTTGCAGGTTGAGGATAACGTCCTGCCCCCCGAATTGCAGGCTGAAGTCCACCAAAGCCACCCGGAGGCCGAGCACCTCCTGCAAGGCAACGGCTAGGTTGGCGGCAATAACGCTGGTGCCAGCCCCTCCCTTAGGGCTGAAGACCAGGACGATTTTCCCCTTCTCTTCTGGGACAGCCTCTTTGACTTTAGCCGCAGGCCTTTCGGGAACCACGGGAGTTACACGTCTGGCCTTGCCTAACTCGTAAACCCGCCTGATGGCGGAGAGCAGTTCATCACTGGAAAAGGGTTTGATTAAGAATTCCCGGGCACCGGCTAGCATCGAGCGGCGCATATAATCGGCTTCGCCCTGCACCGAAATCATTATCACCTGGGTCTCCGGAACCTCCCGGCTTATCATCTCGGTGGCGGTTATGCCATCTATCCCAGGCAAGTTTATGTCCATAAGCACGATGTCCGGGCGATGTTGACGGGCTAATTCGATGCCCTCCTCTCCCGTTTTGGCTGCTCCCACCACCTCCATATCCGGCTCCAGGGAGAGGAGCTTCTGAAGGTTCTCCCTGGTCTGTCGGATATCATCAACTATAAGGATGCGGATTTTCTCGCCTCTTTCCATAAAGGTACCCTACCGTAAAGCCTCCTCAGGAGTGCTCCGAGATTTGGATACATACGGAAGCTTGGGTGGGGCCGGGATGTTAAACCGGCGCATAATGTACTCTAGAGTAACGGCTTCCGTTGTTACTGTCCCTTTGTCATCAGGGTTGCGAAGAGCCAGGTCTATAATGGCCCCTGTCTCCCTGAGGTATTTCAGGACCAGAGCATCCTGCTGAGGGAGTATGAGGGTGACGTAGTCATATCCAACCGGAACAGAAGGCTGCTCCTCCTGCTGGGCCTGGGCCGCTCCTTGAGGAGGCACCTCTTCCCCAGCCTCCGGGGGGCCATAACCTTTAAGGCCGACGCTCAGCACCTCCACATTTTGCAAGGTTAACTGGGCCACATACCTGGGGGTCTGAGGTTCCCCCTCAGGACCGGTCTTGATAACCTGGCTGTTTTGGTCCACGTCTAAGATGGCGAAGCTCACCAGCACATCCACGAAATCCCCGGGCTGGATGGTGTAAGCCACCGAAGACAACTCATCCACCTTGATGGTGAAGGCCACCTTACCAGGGGGCACGAGGGAGACGGGCTTTTCCCGGATTATCTCATACTGAGATGCCAGCATATCCTCGGTTATAACATCCCCCTGGTAAATGTCCACCTTGGCGAACTTGCCCCGGGTTTTCTCCAAGCTGCCTAAGGCATCGGCCGGGACTTCATCCACAGGTTTTTCCATAATGGTTACTGCCTCGGGGACCACTTTGTCCCCTTCTTTGAGGTTCTGCACTGCTACCACCACTTTCCTGGTGATGACCTTTTGGGGTTGTACTCCTGCCTGTTTGGAGGAAAGCAGCCGGAAGATTAACAACCCCGAAATCAGCGCCAGTATGATACCGAGGATTAAGATGAACCGTCCTCTCATTGGCATCCCCCTATCTTGAGGTGCAAGCATTAAACATAATGGCGTAATCGGCGCAAGGCTATGATTATTATCCCTAAGAGCAAGCCCAGCGGTAACAGCCAAGCTCCCCACCCTGTGGAAGGAAGGCCTGTGGAGGAAGGAGGTGTCGGTGTTGGGGTGGGGGTGGCTGGCTTAACGGCGGCAGCCTTTACCTTTATGGATAAAGTGTTGCGCCCGTCAAAGAAGAGTTCCTCGCCGCCTTCAATCACCTCCAAGCCAGGCACGTAGATTTGGCCCACTCCGAAGCAAAGGCCATAGAACCTGAACCTCCCCTCGCTATCCGTAACTGTCTGAGCTTTCCAGCCTCCCCCTCTCAGTTCGACGACGATGCCCGGCAAGGTATCGCCTGTCTCCGCATCCAGCACAATCCCCTCCAGAGCCGAGAGGCATTTGGGTTCCTCTCTTGGCGTTGGCCCTGGCGTGGGCGTCCCACCCGGGACAGGGGTGGGGGTAGGAGAAGGTACAGGCGTATAGGTTGGCGTGGGCATTGCTGGACTGGGAGTGGGGCTAGGTGTCACAGGAGTAGCAGTCGGAGTAGGTGTGGGAGGAGGTGGTGGTTGAAGCAAGAAGCCTATCACCAAAGGGATGAAGACAAAGCCCCAGAACCTTTTGGTTACATTCATTGAGACCCCCATAACCTCAAATTGCCCACCTTTATTTTACCACCTTTACCCAGCCATTTCAACTAAGAACGTGTCTGAAAATCCTGATTCGCTCGGCACACCAGGTGCCGAGCGGAGTTTGAGCTGATGCTCCCCCGCCACGAGGGCGGGGGTATCAGGATACCGCCAGCCTTG
>DRAO01000444.1 GCA_011041825.1 Chloroflexota bacterium | reverse complement strand
GCCCCGCTTGTAGTAGGCACTCCCCGCCAGCCGAAGGCCAGGCCGAGTTCGGCGTCGGGCACCTGGCGCTGGCCCGCCTCGCCCCGCAGTTGCAGCACCACCTCCAGCACCCGTGCCAGGCCGGAGGCGTCCAGCATATGGCCCACGCCCAGGCTGCCGCCGGAGGGGTTCACCGGGAACTCACCGCCCAGGGAGGTGTAGCCCTCGGCGGTGAGGAGGCCCGCCTCGCCGGGCACACACAGGCCCAGGGCTTCCAGGTGTTGCAGCTCCTTGTAGGCGAAGGTGTCGTCAATCTCGGCGAAATCCAGCTCGTGGCGGGGGTTGCGGATGCCCGCCATCTCGTAGGCCATCTTGGCGGCTTTAACGGCGTAATCGGCCCGGCTCCAGGAGCGGCTCTCCAGCCAGAAGGTATCGTTGGCCCAGCCGATGCCCCGAATCCAGATGGGCTTATCGGTGAGGGCACGGGCCGTCTCGCCCGAAGCCAGCACCATCACGATGGCCCCGTCGGCGTGCTGGCTGGCTTCCAGCTTGGTCAAGGGCTCGGCAATGGGCTCGGAGGCGAGCACGTCTTCCACGGTGAGGGTAGCCGGGTAGGAAGCCAGCGGGTTGAGGAGGGCGTTGCGGCGGTTTTTGACCACCACCTGGGCGCATTGCTCGTGGGTGGTGCCCGTCTCGGCCAGGTAGCGGCGCATCTCCATCCCGGCGATGGCGTAGGGATGAAAAGCCAGGGGGCGGTTGAAAACCGGGTCCAAAGCGAAGGCCAGAAGGTGTGAAGGGTAGAGGATGTTGGAGGCTTTGGAATGGGATTCGACCACAACGATGTCGAACTGGCCCGTCTTTATTTGCAAAAAGGCGGCGGCCAACCCGTGTATCCCATCCCCGCAAACGGTGTGCACCGGCTTAAGCACTCCGCCCAACTGGTCGGGGACGTATTCATCGAAGATGCTGGTGCCTTCGTTGAAATCCTCAGCCACCGTTACAAAGCTATCCACGTCTTTACGGGGATGGATGCCTGCTTCTTCATAAGCCTTGACCGCCGCTTCGAACATAAGCTCTTTATAGGATAGTTCCGGGGTAAGGGGGCGAAAACCCGCATACCCTACTCCCACTATGGCTACTTCTCGGCTCATTGTTTGCCTCCTCGCAGTGATTATTGCCTTCAGCACCGAAGACAAGCTCCCTGCTCTATCTCACCACCTCCTTTCCAGCCCTTTATTGCCCCACCCTTAATTTTACACAAAATATCCTGAAGCGCAAATTTGCCTCTGAGGAGGGTGTTGAAAAACTCCGGGGTTAAACTCGCCCCCGGGAGCCAGGGGAGGAAAAAGGGTAGCATTTTCTTGCAGGGCGACTTCGCCGCCGTGCAAGAAAATAACTTCAAAAACCGCTTTAACGTAAACCTTGACTACAAGCCCATTTTGGTTTAAAATCCCCGTGATTACAGCCATTCGCAATGGGAGGGAACGATGACCCGTGAAGATGCTTGGGCTCTTCTGACGGAATTCACCAAAAATCGCAACCTTCTCAGGCATGCTTTAGCCGTAGAAGCAGCTATGAGGGCCTACGCACGTAAATTCGGCGAGGATGAGGAAAAATGGGGTATTGTGGGCCTCATTCACGATTTCGATTACGAACAGCACCCCTCTCTTGAGGAACACCCCTTTGTTGGCGTAAAAATTCTCAAGGAAAGAGGATGGCCTGAGGATATAATCCGGGCTGTCCTCGCCCATGCCGATCACACAGGCGTAAAGCGGGAAACCTTGATGGAGAAGGCCCTTTACGCCGTGGACGAACTTACGGGCCTCATCGTTGCCGTTGCCTTAGTTAGACCCTCTAAGAGCATCCTCGATGTGAAGGTCTCCTCCGTCAAGAAGAAGTGGAAGGAAAAATCCTTTGCCGCTGGAGTAAACCGAAAGGACATAGAACGAGGAGCCCAGGAATTGGGTGTCCCTTTGGAAGAGCACATTGCTATCGTCCTTGAAGCTATGCAGGGGATAGCCGAAGAGCTGGGCCTGGCCGGGGGTAAAAGCACAAAATCCTGAAAAGGTGGACTTATGCATCCATTAACCTGGCCTCTTAAGCTGCTCGTAGGGGGGCTTTTCTCCTTAACAGGGATACTTTCACTGATAAAAGACGAAAGGTTAAGGAGAAAAGCGGGCATAGGGGGGATGTTTCTGGCCATAATGGGCCTCTCCTTAATCCAGTGGCAGAGGGGTTTCCCTCCTTATGCTCCTAAGGGTAGTCTTATCCCCTTCGGAAGTTGTGGTGGGGAACTCTTAAGCTTTTTGCTGGCTGCAATCCCATTGTTGGCCTGGCTTGGGGAAGGAATCTATCGCAAACGGGTGATGCTTCCTTCCCATTTTGCCCTTGCCGGGGCCGGGGTGCTCTTCCTCTTCTCGCCTGATGTAATCAGCCTATTAAGCGCCTGGCTTCTGATAGACTTATTGCTGACCTTTGAAGAGGGGAGGGAGAGGCTATCCACTTATCTGCTGACAAGCGGGGCGGGACTTTCATCTTTCCTGGCTGCTTGGATTACTTATCCTTCCATATCCTCAAAGGTTCTCCTCATCTTGGCTGCTTCCATAAGGGCGGGCTTTTTCCCCTGGCCTGGCAGAGTTCCTGAGGCTTTGGGAAGCCGCCTTCTCCCCCTTGTTACAGCCCTCCACCTCCTGCGATCTTACAATCCCGGATTACCCGGGTGGATAACGGAAGTCCTGACCATCTGGTTAGCGATAGGATTGCTGAGGCACATAATTTGCTTCGCCTTCGGAGGGGGAGAATGGGGACAATTGCTTCCCTGCTTGTGGGGATATGGAGTCCTGGCCTCCATATATGGATGGAAAGTCTGTTCCCTGGCTCTGCTTTTCAGCCTCCTGGCAGGGGCAGGGATGTGGAGATTCCGGGTCAGGCTTAGGAGCCTGGTGAAGCTTCTGCCAATTAAAGCGATTAAACGGCCTGCATCGGTCAGCCTGGATGATGAGCTGGCAAGCTTGATAAATCGGTTTGGTGACTTCTGGGAGGGGGAGACGGGGTGGATGTGGATATTGCTGGGAGGCATACTTTACCTCTTTAACCTGAAGGGGATAAGCCCTCCTGGCAAGCTCGAACTCCTGTGGCATCGCCTTTTCCCGATGGGCCTGGGGATGATGGCTTCATCCTTCCTGCTAATCCTCACGGAAGTCGAATCGGTGTTATTGTTTACCTTATTAGCCCAGTACATTATGGCTGCTTTCAATCTCACCAATACTTCCTCGTACTTTCTACCGGTACTGATAAGGATTATCACAGGTGCATGGGTGTGCATACTGCTTTACCTATCCAAATGGGGGGCCAGGTGGTTACGACCTGGGAGGACGCAGAAGGCATCGAGTTCCAGCTTCCTGGATTGGCTGCTACGGGCTATATTAGGGATGGGAGCCGGGTTCCTGGCCTATGTAATTACCTTCCGGTGGCGCCTTTCCAACCTCCCCCTCGAAAGCCAATTCATAATCCTCTGGCTAATTTTACTGGGCCTGTTCAATGCTTTGACGCCGGGCAGGACTATCAGGAGGATAGCGGGGATTTTGACCCTGCTTACCGGGTTTGACACGTTTTACGCCCTCTCTATACCCGGGTTCTCGGGCCTGGCCCTGTTCGGGACTGTTCAGATTATGGTGGCATTGGCCGCCACTTTTCTGGTTGCTTATGAGAAGGCGGGAACAGGCAATGGAGGGGTTTAGTGAGTAACCGTGCTCTGCTGGTGGCTTTACCCCT
>DRAO01000381.1 GCA_011041825.1 Chloroflexota bacterium | reverse complement strand
CCCCAGCATTTCTTTCTGTTATAATCATAGCAGGTTGATGTGAGAGTGGTCCTCAATCCCTTGAATACTTGACCAGGGCATGCCGCATCTAACGTTACACTTGACCCCCTCCCGAGATGACCCGCAAGACCTCCTGCGAACGAGGAGCCACCCTTTCCGAAACGAAACCCCTTTTTACGTGACCACGGTTAAGAGTTACTTCTTGGTCACAAGGTTAGCATAGGTGGAGATTTGTTTGAGCTTACGGAGGAGTAAAAATGCCTGCTATTGAGATTAAGCCAAACGTTTACTGGATTGGGGTTAACGACCGTACCACCGACCTCTTTGAAGGGCTATGGCCCATCGAGCAAGAAGGCATTTCTTATAATGTTTACCTCATCAACGATGAGAAGAAGGCCCTCATTGACTTGGTACGGGGTATGAAGACTGATGAGTTCCTCGACCAACTAGCCCAGGTTGCGGATTTAACCGAGATAGACTACGTAATCATCAACCATATGGAACCCGACCACACTGGTGCGCTTTGCACTCTCCGTAAAATTGCCCCCAACTTCACCATCCTGGGCACTCCTAAGACCAAGGATATGCTCCAGTCCTTCTACGGTATAACTGAGAACGTGCAGGCGGTTAACAACGGTGATTCCCCCTGCTTCGGCGCTACAAGCCTTCAGTTCGTGCACACCCCGTTTCTCCACTGGCCGGAGACGATGATGACCTACGATGTCACCCACCGCATCCTCTTCTCCTGTGATGCCTTCGGAGGCTATGGAGCCTTACGTGGCGGCGTCTTTGACGATGAGTACCCTGACCTGGAATTCTACAAGAGGGAAGCGCTCCGCTACTTCGTTAACATCATCGCCAAATTCACCAGCCCCGTGCTCAAGGCCATCAAAAAGCTGGCCGATGTCCCGGTGGACATCATCGCCCCTTCTCACGGCCTCATCTGGCGTAAAAATCCAGGGGAGATAATTAACCTCTACCGGAAATGGGCCGAATATGCTACCGGCTCTGCCGAGGTGGGCGTTACCCTTATTTATGGCTCGATGTATGGCAACACAGAGGCGATGATGAACGCCGTTGCCCACGGCATCACCCGTGAAGGGGTGCCAGTGGAGATATTTGACGCTGCCCGTACCCACATCAGCTATATCCTGCCGTCGTTATGGGTGAACAGGGGCGTAATGATTGGCTCCCCCACCTATGAGGGCCTCTTGTTCCCACCGGTGGCCCAGGTGATTGAGATGGCAGCCATCAAGCGGATACAGCGCCGCAAGGCAGCGATGTTTGGGAGCTATGGATGGAGCGGAGGGGCACTACGGCATCTTAAGAAGCTGATAGAGCCCATTAAGTGGGAATTGGTGGACTCGCTGGAATTCATCGGTCATCCCAGCGAGGAGGACCTGCGTAAAGGTGAGGAGTTCGGTGCCCGCTTCGCCGCTGCGGTTAAGGAGGCAGAAAAGGGCGAATAGGCGTAAAAGGGGAGGTGTTCCACCGAAAATCTTCCCCACCTCCAGCGGCAAATGGCCCTCGTCGACAGGACAGGTGGAGGACATTGAGCACCAACCCAAATTGAGATGCCTACCGAGAGGCGATGGGTAACACTAACAACGAAAGGAGCGAGTCAGATGAATGAGCTGGTAAAAATGCTACAGAAAGCCGCCAAGGATGAACACGCTGCCGTAATCCAATACCTTCGCCACGCCTATATGCTAGGCGAAGGCGAGGAGGCTTGTGAAATCGAAGCCATCGCTCGGGATGAGATGCGACATTTTTGGATGCTATCCCGCTGGATACGTAAACTTGGCGGGACCCCCACCATCGAGCGGAATCCTGTGGATTTAGGAGGCACTGCTATATCCGACTGGATGCATCGGGACGAGGAGGCAGAAAAGCGGGCGATTGCATTGTACCGGGATTACATCGCCCATATAAAAGACCCCGCTCTCAAGGCGGATATCGAGCGGATTCTGGCTGATGAGGAGAACCACCGTGAGATTTTTGCCCACCTGGCCGGGAAGTTCCGCCGCCTTCAATCTGCCGAAGGAAGGGTTCCTCCCCAGTCCGAGGCTCCTTCCCTACTCCCTGCTGATAGGGAAGCCCTGGAGTGGGGTGTGCGCCATGAATATACCGCCCTCCTCCAGTACCTTTTCCATTCCTTTATGGTGAAAGATGAAGAGGCATCTCGCCAACTTGAGCTTCAAGCCATCAATGAGATGCAGCACTTTGGCTGGCTAGCTGAGGAACTGGCTGGGAAAGGAAGGGAAATGCCTCTAGAACCTCATCCGGCTGATTTATCCCTGGAGCCGTCCTCGATGCTTCGGGCCGATATTAAACTCGAACAAGATACAATCCGGAAGTATGAGCACTTCATCCAGCGGGTACAGGATGCCAAACTAAAGAAGCTGTTAACGTTCATCCAGAACCACGAAATGTATCACGAAGGTCTCTTCAAACGGCTCCTAAGCCAATTGCAAGGTTAACCTTCGCTGTTAACTTAAACTATAAACCGTGCTTCCCCGCCCTGAAGGGGCACAATGTAGCAGGCCCCTCCGGGGCGGGGCAATTTAATCAAGAGGGTTGCCACAGGCGCTTTCAGCGCCCCTGTTATGGCTTCCACACCTCCCAGACCTTACCCACCAAATCAGGGCCAGGTTTAAGGGTAGGCTTACCAGGGGTCCAGCCAGACGGGGTAGCTTCCTTCCCTCCGCTGGCCCGTACATACTGGAAGGCACGAACCTGGCGGATTAACTCATCGGGGTTGCGGCCCACCGGCGGGGTCAGGATTTCCGCCGCCTGAATCACGCCGTCGGGGTCTATGATAAAGCGGCCCCGGATGTCAACGCCTGCTTCCTCGTCGTAGACACCGTACATCGTCCCAATCCTACCGCCCGGGTCAGAGAGCAGAGGATAGGGGACACCACCTTCGACCATCTTCGAGAGCTCGCTCTCTTGCCAAGCTTTGTGCACGAACACGCTGTTGGTGCTGATGGCAAGGACTTCCACCCCTAACTTCTGGAGTTCCCCATATCGGACGGCGACCGCCGTCAGTTCGGTGGGTCAAACGAAGGTGTAGTCCGAGGGGTAGAAGCAGAGCACCACCCATTTCCCCCGATAATCGGAGAGCTTCACCTTCTTGAATTCGCCGTTGATGAAGGCGCTGGCCTCGAAATCGGGGGCAGGCTTGCCAACCTTGGCTACGGTTAGCTTCTCTTCACACATAGTACCACCTCCTGTAGCAGTTAATGAGTAATTACCCTGTCACCTTAACCTCTCTGGAGCTCTCCCACAAGCCGTGCAAGTTGCACAAGGAGAGGGCAATGATTGTGCCGGGCTTGCTCACCTGCATCGAAAAAGTAGCTTCGGGATTACTTTGTACGGTTCCTCCTGCTTCCCCGTGGGCGCTGAACTCAAAATGGCCCACTTGGTACACGAACTTACCCCCTTCCGGCTGGAAGAAGACATCAATCCATCTGATGTGATGATCCAAAGTGTTGGGATGGGGGATTCCCTTGCCTACGCTTACGGTAACCCGGAAAGGCTTTCCCGCCTGTACCTCATCCGGGCACTCTATAGCGGGGACGTGCTTCTCTGCCTTCCAATCTCCTGTCTGAATTCTCTCACCTAATCGCATCGTTACCTCCTTAACATTAAAATTGCCAAGTTGTTCCTGTACGATGGCCTTGCCATCCTGCAAAAACAACTATTTCCCCCCCTCCTGGCACTGAGAGCACAAGCCGTAAATTTCGAGGTAATACTG
>DRAO01000307.1 GCA_011041825.1 Chloroflexota bacterium | reverse complement strand
GACCACCTCCTGAGCAGCCTCCCTGCCAGCTTGCCGGCGCCGGTGCTGGTGGTGCAACATATGCCGCCCGGCTTCACCCGCTCTTACGCCGAGCGGCTCAACCGCCGCAGCCCGCTGGAGGTCAAGGAAGCCGAGGAGGGGGATGTCATCCTGCCGGGGCGGGCCTACGTCGCCCCCGGCGATTACCATATGGTGGTCGAAAAGCGGGGTAGCCAGGAGGTCATCCACCTAGACAAATCGCCGCCGGTGAAAGGGCTGCGGCCTTCCGCCGATGTGACGATGCGCTCGGTGGCCGAGGTCTTCGGGGCGGGGAGCATCGGGGTAATCCTTACGGGGATGGGCTCCGATGGTGCCGACGGCTTGAAGGCCATCAAAGAGCGGGGTGGGATAACCATCGCCCAGGACAGGAGCACCAGCATCATCTACGGGATGCCCCGTGCCGCCGTCAGGAGTGGCTGCGTGGATAAGGTGTTGCCTTTGGGGGAGATTCCGAAGGAAATCGTGCGCCTGCTCACTTATACCCGTTCGGGTGTGAAAAACCGGGCGGGAAATAAAAACTAAAGGGGGGATGGGTTGATGAAAGGCATTATCTTCAAGCTGTTTGAAGAATACACCGAAAATGCCCTGGGGAGGGAAGTCCTCACCGAGGCCAAGAGGCGATGTGGGCTTGAGAAGGCCATATTCCTGGCTACCAGCTCCTATCCGGATGAGCAACTGTTCTCGCTGGTGAAAGCGGTGGCCGAGGTCGCCCAGAAAAGCGTGGACGAAGTCCTCTACGAATGCGGCAAATACGCCATCAAGCCCTTGTCGGAAATCTACAGCCCCTTCTTCCGGGCCGAATCGGCCAAGGATTTCCTTAAGAAGATGGACAGAGTGCACGTTTCTATGACCCGTTCCCTGCCGGATGCCAGGCCGCCCCGCTTCACCTATCGGGAGCCTTCGGAGCGGGAATTGGTAATTGTCTACCGCTCCCCCCGCAGGCTTTGCACCTTCGCCAAGGGGCTGATTGCCGGGGTAGCCGAGTACTTCCAGGAGCAAATCACCGTGGAGGAGAAGCACTGTATGAAACAGGGCCACCCGGCCTGTGAGCTGCACCTTACCTTTGGGGAAACATAAAAGACAGCTTTGCCCTCAAGAGTGGTATTTTGTTGCACGGCGGCTTCGCCGCCGTGCAACAAAATAGCCTCAAAAAGCCTTTTTAACCTGCCCTCGCCGGAGGGAACCATTTGAGCAAGAACAGCGTGGCACTTTTTCAACACCCTCGCCCGGCGGTATCTTGAGAAGCGTCAGGTAGCTAGGGGAAGGGATAAATTATGGATACCACCATAGATATGTCACAATTCAAAGAGCTTTTCATAGAAGAGGCTCAGGAGCACCTTCAGAACCTCAATCGGGCCATGCTCCAGCTGGAAAAAGACCCTGCCAATCCTGAGCCGCTTAACGAAATCTTCCGCCTGGCCCACACCATCAAGGGGATGGCGGCTACTATGGGCTATGATGATATGGCCCACCTGGCCCACAGTATGGAAGACCTCTTGGATGAATTGCGCCAGGGGAAGCTGGAGGTCCGGCCAGAGCTTTTCGACCTGCTTTTCGAGTGCCTGGATTTGCTGGAAGCTATGCTGGATGACATCATTGCCGGGGGAGAAGGCCACATAGAGCTGAAGGGCATTGTGGATAAGCTGGAGGCTTATCGCACACAGGTGGAAGAAGGTATCCCGGAGGTGGAAGAGCAAGAGGGTGTGGAGGTGAAGGAGGCTGAGGAAGCGGAGGAACAGGAGGGTGTGGGGGAACGGGAAGAAGCCCCGGAGCCACGACCCCCAGGCGCCTTGGCCGAACCGAAGCTCCCCAAATGGGTGAGGATCAACGTAAAGCACCTGGATTCCCTTATGACCCTGGTGGAGGAATTGGTAATCAACCGCAGTTGGCTCAACCGAATCCAAGCCCATTACGACATCCCCGAATTGAAAGAGGCTCTGGAGCAGCACGGGCGCATCTTGGCCAACCTGCGGGATACGGTCCTCAATGCCCGGATGGTGCCCGTAGCCCGCATCTTCGACAGGTTCCCCCGGATGGTGCGTGACCTGCTGCGGGAGGAGGGCAAGGAGGCAGAACTGGTCATTGAAGGGCGGGAGATTGAACTCGACCGCTCCATCCTGGAGGAGATAGCTGACCCGCTGGTGCACCTCTTGCGCAACGCCGTTGACCATGGAATAGAGCCGCCTGAGGAGAGGGAGAAGGCAGGCAAGCCACGTGTGGGCACCATCCGCCTGGCCGCCTTCAGGGAACGTGACCAGGTCATCATCGAAGTTTCGGATGATGGGCGGGGGATGGACCCGGAGAAGATAGCCGAGACCGCTGTGGCTCGGGGGCTTGTCACCTTGGAGGAGGTGGGGGAGATGAGCCAGCAGGAGAAGCTGATGCTCATCTGCCATCCCCAGTTCTCGATGACTGCCGGGGTCACCCAGGTCTCCGGGCGGGGCGTGGGGATGGACGTGGTCAGGAGGACGGTGGAATCCCTGCACGGCTCCCTGGAAATAATCTCCATCCCGGGGATGGGCAGCACCTTCAGGCTGAGGCTGCCGCTCACGCTGGCCATCATCAAGGCCCTGCTGGTGCAGGTGGGCCCCGAAACCTATGCCATCCCCTCCAGCTACATCGAACGCACCGTAGCTGCCGAGCCGGGCCAGATCAAGCCCATCCAGCGCCATAAGGTGATAATGCTTGACGAGACCATCCCCATCTTCCGGCTCGGCGAGGTTCTCCAGGTTCCAAGATACAGCGGGGATGCCCGTTACGTGGTGGTGGTGAGGAAGAATCAGCATAAGGTAGGGCTGGTGGTGGATTCGCTCCTGGGCCAGGAGGACATCGTCATCAAATCCCTGCCGGGCTTCCTGGGCAGGATAAAGGGCCTGGCCGGAGCCACCATCCTGGGCGGCGGGGAAGTGGTCCTGATCCTGGATGTGCCGAATCTGTTAAGTTAACCACTGCAGAACCGCAGGAAGGATTCGCAAGATGGGATTGATGCAATTATTGGGCAAAGAGGAATTAGAGCGGGTTGTGGGCAAGCTCTCGGCCCTCGCCTCGTCTCTCCTCTTCGTCCTGGACGAGGAAGGCAAAATCCTGGTTGAGGCGGGGCGAGACGAGTTCGGTTGCCCGCTTGGGGGGAGTTTTTCGGTCCATGAGGGCAGTGTCCGTTGCCCTGAGGAAAGCTGCCCACGCTCTGGAGAGCTGGTCTCCATACCCATCGAGGTTTACGGTCAGAACCTGGGCTCTGTAGCGGGATGCGGGGAAGGGGCGGCTGCACGGGCGGTTGAGCTCCTCGCCGATGTAATCTCGCAGAGGGCCAAAGACGAATTCGAACTCGAAAGCCTCTCGGCGGAGATAGTGGACAAATACGAGGAGATAACTCTCCTCTACGAAGTCAGCAGCACTCTGGGCACCACCTTTGAAATCGAACAGATTGCCCGGCAGACCCTGGAATATGCCCTCAGGGTCATTGAAGCCCAGAAGGCCGCTTTCCTTCTCCTGGATGCAAAGGGGGAAATGCTGGAGGTGGTTGCCGCCGAAGGTGTGCCTGAGGAAGCCTGGACGGCGTTAAGGGTGGGAGAGGGGATAAGCGGGCACGTGGTGGCCGAAAGGAAGCCCCAGCTGATCGAAGCTGGCCAACCCCTGCCGCCCGATTGGGAAAGGGAGAGAACCAGCTATGGGGCGGATTCATTCCTCTCGGTGCCTCTCCTCTATTCAACCCCTGGGGCCGAGGAG
>DRAO01000152.1 GCA_011041825.1 Chloroflexota bacterium | reverse complement strand
GCTCTACCACCCTCTCATATTCCCCTTCGGCAACCTTAAGCTGCTCCTGCACCTCTTCAACCCACTGCTTGGCTTCCTGGAATTGAGCTGTATATTCCGGCTCCTTCCTCAACTCCGCCTCTATGCGCTCCAGATGCCCATTAAGAGTTGCTTCCTCGTTCTCCTTAGCCCGGATTTTATCCTTGGCCCTTTGCTCAAGCCGGTCGTACAATTCCAGGCCCAGGATTTCCCCCAGGATGCGCTTGCGTTCGGCAGGCTGCTTGGTGGTGAACTCATTGGCCCTGCCCTGGAGGAGGAAAGCGGAGTTGATGAAGGTCTCGTAATCCATCCGAAGGAGGCTGTTTATCCTGGCTTGGGTTTTGGTTATGGAGGAACCAGTGAGAGGGTGAAAGGTGCTGCGTTTGGGGTCCCAAACCTGGAACTGCAACTCGCTACGCCCCCTGCCGGCTTTGCTGCGCATTCGGATAACCCGGTAGCGGTTGTGACCCAGGAGGAATTCCAACTCCACCCGCATTTCCTGCAAGCCCAGATGGATGAGCTCATCGTCACGGGCTCGTGCTTTCCCCCACAATGCCCAGGTGATGGCATCCAAGATGGCTGATTTCCCATGACCGTTATCCCCGGATAAACACGCCAACCGGACACCCCGGAAATCCAGGGTAACCGGCCCCCGATAACACATAAAGTTCTCCATCACCAATTTCTGCGGAATCATTCCCTTTCCCTCCAGAGCCTCTGTTACACATAGCTTCTCTATTCTATCAAGCTATAATAGATAAGTCAAAAGTAGTAGTTTTAGGGCTGTTGATTTGTCCACAATTCAGCAGTGTAGAATATGTAGTACGTTGATATGCTTATATACACAACATATTGGTGGTACTCAACAGCAAGGGTCTGACCCTGGTGTTGAAAAGCTGTGAATAAGGGATATGAGCTATGGGACCTTGTGGGAATGAACAGAAGGCTGTGGAAATAGGGGGCGGTTATCCACAGGTTCTGGGGAGTTATCAACAGGTTTTGGCGTATTTGTACACATGCTCCCGGAGCAAGGTCATCTGCCTGTTGACCTGGACATCGGTTTCCAGGAGGCGTGCTATTTTCTCACAGCCGTGGAGGACGGTGGTATGATTCCGCCCTCCCAGGAGCTTGCCTATCTGGGGGAAGGAGAGGTTGCCTTCTTCCCGGAGCAGATACATAGCCATCTGGCGGGCGAGGGCTATCGTCTTGCTCCTGTGGTTGCTCTTGAGCTCATCTGGGCTCAGGTTATAGAACTCGGCTACCGCTCGGATTATCTCCTCTGGGGAAGGGGTGGTCTGCTGGAGCAGGTCTTTAAGGGCGAGGGAGGCGGTATCCACCGTAGGGGGCATATCCATTATGGTGACGAAGGCCACCACCCGGTTGAGGGCCCCCTCCAATTCCCGTATGTTCTCCTTCACCTGTAAGGCTATGAATTCCAGGACTTCCTCGGGGAGTTGGACGGCCTTCTTAGCTGCTTTAGCCTTTAGGATGGCAAGCCTTGTTTGCAGGTCCGGAGGCTGGATATCCACGATAAGGCCTCCTTCAAACCGGGAGCGAAGCCTCTCCTCGAAGGGGTGGATGGCCTTAGGAGGGCGGTCGCTGGAGATGACAATCTGCTTGTTAACTCTGAACAGGGCATTGAAGGTGTGGAAGAACTCCTCCTGGATGCCCTCTTTCCCGGCTAGGAACTGGATGTCATCTATGAGGAGGATGTCAACGGTGCGATAGCGTTGGCGGAAATCCCCGGTTCTCTTGTTGCGGATGGAATGGATGAGGTCATTGGTGAAATCTTCGGAGGAAACGTAGAGAGCCTTCTTCCTCCTTTTCAAAGTCCGGTGGCCGATGGCGTGGAGGAGGTGGGTTTTGCCCAGCCCAACACCCCCGTAGATGAAGAGGGGGTTATAGCCTGCCGAATTTCCCTCAGCCACTGAGAGGGATGCCATATAAGCCAGCTTGTTGGCAGGACCCACTATGAAGGTCTCGAAGGTGTAATCAGGGTGAAGGCTGAACGACCTTGCTTCATCCACCCTTCGTTCAGTCAACAAGGGGGGAAGCTCCTTAGGGTGGGGAGGTTTACGGGGCTGAACCACGAAGTTCACCTCCACCGAATGCCCTATAATGCCGGCTAAAGTGCGCTTTATCACCCCGATGAGGCGGTTCTCCAGCCAATCCTTGGCGAAGGCTGTGGGGACGCCAATGACAAAGGTGCCATCTTCATACCCGAGGAAAGAGGTCCCCTTGAGCCAGGTATCGAAGGTGGCTTTGGTCATTTTCAGTTGCAGCTCGCCTAGGGCAGCTTGCCAGGCTTCCTCTGGCTTCATCGGCAAATCTCCGTAGCTGAGGTAGGGTAGCCGGTATCCCCTTTTTGGAGGCGAAGGAAGATAGAAGCCTTTTTACGGCAGTTGTATTGCCGCAGGAAACAAAGCTCTTTCCTTTCCCGCAATCTTAAATTTGAGTGAGGCGGGGGGAAAAGCCAGCGAGACAAGAACAGGATGTATTTTAGTAAAAAGTGGCATAAGTGGCAATAGCTCCGGGTTCGGAGTAACTTCATTTTGTTAAGGTAGCAATACTAGTTATTGGGGCTGGAAAGATTAAAGCCACTATCGGGAGGGGGGCTGGGGATTTATTGTTGTAGAGGATTTTTAAACTACTTTATCGTAAACATAAGGGCCTCCCTACCCTCAGGCTAAGTGAGGTTGACCCTGTAGAAGCCTTAAGGTATAATTGCAGCAAAGGGGCAGGAGGTCTTGTTATGGGAAAGGCATTTTCAATTTTACTTAGCATTCTCATCCTCATCCTTGCCCTTTCCTGCCACCCCACCCCAGTCCCATCCGTGACCTTCACTCCCACCGTCAGGGTGGAAACGCCACAACCTGGCCCATCGCCCTCTCCGGTTAAACTTACCCCGGAGGCCGTTCTCACTCCTGATCCCTATGTTGAAAAGCGTAAGCAGATGGTTGAATCTCAGATCAGGGCCCGGGGGGTGAAAGATGAAAGGGTGCTGGCGGCGATGGAGAAAGTGCCCCGCCATGAATTTGTCCCTCCCGAGTACCTTTCCCAGGCCTATGCTGACCATCCGCTACCTATCGGCTATGGGCAGACCATCTCGCAGCCTTACATTGTAGCGGTGATGACGGAGTTGCTGCGCCTTAAGCCTGGCGACAAAGTGCTGGAAATTGGCACCGGCTCCGGTTATCAAGCAGCCATTCTAGCTGAAATTACCGATAAGGTCTACACGGTGGAAATCATACCTGAACTGGCTCGATCCGCTGAGGAGCGGCTCCGGCGCTTGGGGTATACCCAGGTTAAGGTCAAGAACGCCGATGGTTATTATGGCTGGGAGGAATATGCTCCTTACGATGCCATTATCGTCACCTGTGCTCCTGACCACGTGCCCCGCCCTCTGATCCGTCAGCTCAAAGATGGTGGCCGGTTGGTCATCCCTGTGGGGCCGCCGGGAGGTTACCAGAGCCTGTGGCTCATCGAGAAACACGGGGAGGAAATTAAGTCCCGTAACGTGATGGGAGTGCTGTTCGTACCAATGTTAGGGGAGCATTAGATGATGTTCTCTCTACTTGGCTTGGGGTTTCTGTTTTATTGACAAGTTAAAGGCTTGATGGTATGATGCTTACGTACCCGTTTTTAGCATTTATGAAGATGCCTTTTAATGCTTTCTGAGTTTGGAAGAGGTGAGATATGGCGGTAATTGTAACTTCGGAAGGGATTAAAGTGGAAATTACCTTAGAGC
>DRAO01000173.1 GCA_011041825.1 Chloroflexota bacterium | reverse complement strand
TCCGACCCCCACGCCGGTTCCACCCACACCTACCCCCCAGCCAACACCCGCCGTCACTCCGCCTTTCTTACCGGTCACCGGATGGGGTGGGCCTTCGCCTGTGTTTTTAACCGTGGTGTTGTTCGGTCTAATAAGCATTGCAGGAGCCCTTCTCTTCTCATTAAAAGGCTCGCACCGGTAAGTAGCTATGCACCTAGGCATAGTCAAATCCTGCCATAGAATCCGGAGGGGAAAGAAGGGGATGTTTTTGGGCGGTGGCAAAGCTGCCGCCCAAAAACAATTTCAGAGGGCCTTCTTCCCGCTGATTTTGTGCGCCATAGGCCTTGCCTTGCGCCTCGTCCCCCTCGATTGGCATAGGTTTCATCAGGATGAAGCGCTGTATGGATATTGGGCCATCAGGATAACCTCAGGCGAGGATGTACTGCTCAAATCCGCCTGGGTTGATAAGCCGCCGTTGTATTTGTACCTTCTGGCTCTCTTCTTCCATATTTTGGGGATTTCGGAAACCTCGGCCCGGATGCCTAACATCCTGGCCAGCGTGTTGACGATAGCACTGACTTACGCCTGGCTCAAACACGCATACGGATTCCGGGCGGCCGCAATTGGCGCAACTTTTATGGCCCTTTTGCCTTTCAACATCCTCTTTGCCCCTACAGCTTTTACCGACCCCTGGCTCGTGGCTTTCGTGGTGGCTTCAATGCTGCTGGCGGTAAGGGGTGCAACCTTTGGGGCAGGGATTTGTGCCGGGTTAGCTATAGCCACCAAACAGCAAGGCGTCCTCTTCGCCCCTCTAACATTGGCTATATCCTGGCTGAATCGCCCACAAAGGCGCACCTTGAGCTCCTGGCTTTTGGGACTTCTGCTTCCTGTAGCAGCAATGGAGTGGTGGGATGCAGTGCGGTGGTCTTCACGGCCTAGCTTCTGGGATAGGAGCCTCGCTACCTACGGGCACCTCAGGCTTATCCACCTTGAGGAAGTGTCAGAGAGGCTGATAGGATGGTTAAGGCTCATAGGCTATATACCGGGCTCTCCAATCATGGGATGCATTTTGTTTGCTCTAGCTGCTTGGTTAATTTTACATAATGTACAGAACCTGAGGTTAATGCGGGAGAGAGAACCCCTTTCCTACCTCAGGGTGAAGACCGATTTTGCCTTAGCGGGATTTGCGGTTATCTTCCTCGTGCTGCACTGGGTAATCAGCTTTCGTATTTGGGACCGCTATATACTGGGGTTGGTGCCCATTTTGGTTGCTCTCTGGGCCAGGGCCGTAGTGCTCCTGTGGGGAAAAGCAGTGGGCCATTTACAGCTTATTGAGCGGCCCTCAGTGTTAGGGCTGGCCTTAGTCCTGGTTGGGAGTTCTATCCTGCCCTTATCCCTGAGCCGGGTGCCAGTAGGATGCAATTATGATGTATATGATGGAATCGAGCAGGTGGCGGCTTTCCTAAAGTCATCTGCTCCTCCTGGAGCGACAATATATCACCGCCAATTGGGGTGGCATTTTCGCTTCTACCTCTATGATGCTGACTTGGAAATACGCTGGTACCCTTCGCCAGGGGAATTGGCCGATGATGCCTCGAAAAGGCTAAATAGGCCCCTGCTCTTGGTGCTGGCTTGTTGGGAGCCAGAAAAGCCTGTCCTTGCATCTTTAAGGCGCAAGGGGTTGAGGCTAAAGCCTCTGTACGAGGCCTGCCGCAAGGATGGCACACCGGCTTTTACAATCTACGAAATCCTGTGATCTATGCGCTATGATGAGGAAAACGGATTTTGCAGCAGTTGTTCTGATACTCATTTCAATTATCTGCTTCTTCTGGAAGCTTGCGTTCACTAACCTCATCCTAGTGGGGTTGGACCTCTTCACGTATTTTTACCCCTATTGGCATCACACAGCCCAGGCCATCCGGGCAGGACGCATACCCTTGTGGAACCCATACCTTTTTATGGGCGTCCCGTTCCTCGCCAACATTCAGACGGCCTTCTTCTACGGGATTAACTGGCCCTTCCTTATGTGGTTAGATACCCCTAAAGCCCTGGCAGCCAGCATAATGTTCCACGTGTTCATAGGCGGGGTTTTGATGTACCTCCTGACCAGGCGCACCGTGGGGCTTTCCCCTCAAGGTAGCTTTACAGCAGCCCTCATTTTCTCACTGGGTGGGTTCGCAGGGGCGCAGGTGGAGCACATAAATCAGCTCAACGTGATTGCGTGGTTGCCGCTTTTGGTTATGCTTGCGCATCGGGCGATTAAGTCTCCCCCGCAAATCAAGGGTCTTTGGGGGAGGCAGGCGCCCTTGGCGGCTGTGGTAGCCGTTATGGTTTTCGCCGGACACATTCAGGCCCTCTACATCTGCCTTGCCACTGCCGGGGTTTATGTCCTCATAAGCGGGTGGTCCAAGGGCGGCTTTAAGAGGGCAGGAAGCAGCCTTCTCACTTTGGCTTTAGCCATCACCCTGGGGCTTATCTTGGCCTCGGTCCAGCTTTTGCCCACCCTCGAATTAGCCCGGCACTCCATCCGGAGCCAAGGTTTGCCTTACGAAGATGCGGTTGCTTTCTCCTTACGCCCTCACCTTGCCGCTTATAGCTTCTTGCCTCCATACGCTGTGAAGCTTGACGTCATCTTCGGCAGCCGGGCTTTCACCGAATACGTGGCTTATGTGGGCATCATCGGTTTGCTTCTGGCCCTTGCCGGGGTGTTCGCCCAGACCGAAGAGAAGTTCCCCTGGTTGGGATTGGCTGCCCTGGGGCTCTTCCTGGCCCTTGGCAAAGTTAACCCCCTGTACCGCCTGCTCTACGAAGTTGTCCCCGGGTTCGCTTCCTTCCGGGCTCCAGCCCGCTGGCTCCTCCTCTACGCCTTTGGCGTTGCCGTTCTGGCCGGTGTGGGACTGGATGCAGTGAGCTCTCACAGGCTTAGCTTTAGGGCGGCTTGGGCCTGGCTTATCCCCTGTGGGCTCATAGGCTTATTGCCCTCGTTTTACTTCGCCAGGCCAGGGTTGGCGACTCTCCTGGCCTGGATGGGATTTGGGGTTCTCGCCTCGCTTGCAATCCGGGCTGTGTGGAGGGAAACCATTTCCCCCTGGGTTCTGGCTTTGTTACTCCTGATGGAGCTCTTCCTCGCCTCCCGGGGGCTCCCTTACAATCACCCCACTGCCCCACAGGCCTTTACCTCTTGGCGTACTGCTCCGCTGTATATGCGAGCGGCGGGTGGCGAGGGGCAATGGACAGAGCAACCCTTCACGCATCACCCATCACGCTTCCTCTCCTTCTCCCCCCTTACCTTCGATCCCGGTGATTTAGGGGAAATCCGCTCGGCCTTCTTGGATACGCTGGGCGAAAAGGGGGTATATGATTATGTGGTTGCCAGCAAGCAGAAGGAGATTATGGCTCCCAACCTCCCGCTCCTGTACGGTTTTCACTCGGTGGATGGATACGACGGGGGCCTTCTCCCCCTGAGGGAGTACGTGAACATCACTGCTCGCCTCTACCCTGGCCAGGAGATCAGCCTGGATGGGCGGCTCTATCAGCTCATCCACCGTATGCCTTCGGATGACCTCCTCGACCTCTTCAACATCCGTTTCGTCATCACCGACAAGGTTTACGACCTGTGGGTGGAGGGGGTTTACTACGACCTGAGCCTGGGAGCCTCCTTGGAAGCGGGGGAAACAATCACCATTACGGTGGATGAAGGCTTTATCGCCACAGGCATCGGCTTCATCTCTTACCTTGTGGGGGATGTGGCCGATGGGACACCGGTGGCCGAGGTAGAGTTGATTGGCCGGGACGGATGGAGGAGTCATTATAT
>DRAO01000468.1 GCA_011041825.1 Chloroflexota bacterium | reverse complement strand
TCTCCCTGGTGGGGGCAGGGGGGAAGACCTCGCTAGCCCTGCGCCTTATGGCCGAGCTGGAAGCCTCGGGGACGCCGGTGATCTTCACCACCACCACCAAAATCCTGGAGCCCGTCCCCGGCCCCGGGGAAACGCTGCTTCTGGGGCAAGATGAGCAGGAGCTGCTGCAATCCGTTCTGAAAGCCAGAAAGCATCATCGAGGCCTCATCGTGGCTCAGGCCCGATTGGACGAAAAGTTTGCTTTAGATGCCTCCTACCCCTTTCCGATGCGCCCTTACAAGCTGAAGGGCGTTTCCCCTGAATTTGTTGACCTCCTCCACAGCGCCCTCCCCGAAGCTGTAATCGTCGTAGAAGCTGATGGAGCCCGAGGGCGATTGCTTAAGGCCCCCGCTCCTTATGAGCCAGTGGTTCCCCCCTCCACCTCGCTTTTCATCCCCCTGGCCCACACGGATGCGATAGGCAAACCTCTGGATGAGGAATACATCCACCGCCCTGAGGAAGTAGCCCGGCTGCTGGATTGCGAGCTGGGAACGGTGCTAGATGAAGCGGCGGTGGCGAAGGTCATCTCCCACCCGGAAGGGGGTATGAAAGATTGCCCTCCCCTGGCCCGGGTGGTGCCGGTGCTGAACCACCGGGAGGAAGCCCCGCCGGAGAAAGCCTACCGGGTGGCCCGATTGCTGCTGGGATGCGAAAGCGTGGAATCCGTCGTCATCGCCCATCTCTGGGGTGATGAACCTGTACAGGATGTGGTGAGGAGGGTGGCAGGGATTATATTAGCAGCGGGGAAATCAGAACGGTTTGGGCAACCCAAGCAGCTCCTCCCCTGGGGCGATAAAACTGTCCTGGAGCAGGTTGTGGAAACGGCCCTGGCCTCTCCGCTGGCCTGTGTAGTGGTGGTGCTAGGTTATATGGCCGGGGAGATGGCCTCGCTTCTGGAGGACAAGCCTGTTCAGGTGGTGTTAAATGAGGGGTGGCAAGAAGGCATTGCCAGCTCCATCCGGGTTGGCCTCTCGGCCCTTGAGCCTGAGACCGAGGCTGCTCTTTTCATCCTAGCCGATCAGCCTACCGTCAGACCAGCCACGATAGCGGCGCTGCTAAGGCGCTATCACGAAACCCGCAGGCCCATCGTGGCCCCTGTATTCCGTGGGAGGAGGGGAAACCCGGTGCTCTTCGACCGCTCCACCTTCCTTGAGCTGGCCTCACTGCGGGGGGATATAGGAGGGAGGGCGTTGATAACCAGCCACCCCCAATGGATGGAGACGGTAGAAGTGGATGATGAAGGTGTCATCTTCGATATTGATACCCCTCAAGATTGGGCAGCAGGGGAGCACATCACCCGTTGCGGGCGACAATAAGGGACACGCTTTCGATGTGGAAGGTCTGGGGGAACATATCCACTGGCTGCACCACTTCGACTTCGTAACCCCCCTTAACCAGAGCGGCCAAATCTCGGGCCAACGTGGCCGGGTCGCACGAAACGTAAGCTATTTTACGGGGATGAAGCCGGATGAGTTGCTGAAGGGCCCCTTCCTCCACCCCCGTTCGAGGAGGGTCAATCACGGCCAGGTCAATATCTTCTTCCAGGCCTGGCAACACTTCCTCCATAGCCCCTTCTATGAAGACGGCATTTTCAACCCCCTGCTTCTCGGCATTTATCAGCGCATCGTTCACGGCGAAAGGGTTTATCTCCACCCCGATCACCTTGCCGACTTTCCCGGCCAGGGCCAGTCCGAAAAGCCCCACACCACAGTATCCATCCAAAAGCGCCTCTTCCCCGCCGGGGTCGAGGAATTCGGCCACCAGTTCCACCAGCTTCTCGGCCTGGGGGGTGTTTGCCTGGAAGAAGCTCAAGGCCGATATCCTGTAAGGCCGCCCGGCTACTTCTTCCGTGATATGGTCATTACCGGCCAGGATAAGAGGAGGGCCTGAGGGGGGCAGGAGGACACAGGAGACGGGTATATCCAGTTCCATCTGAGGGGCTTCTTTGCCCCCGGTCTCCAGGATCAGGAGCTGTTCCCCGGTGTTCACCCCAACTTTGACCAGGATGTGGTGAAGCCGGGGCATTTCCAGTTCCATTGCCTCCAATACTTCCTCCACCAAGGGATGGAGGATGTAGCACTCTTCTATAAGCACGGTCTCCCTGCTCCGCAAAGCCTGGAAGGCCAGCATCCCTTCGGGGGTTACGATGAAGCGCACCGAATTGCGGTAATGCCAGGGCCAGGGGCTGGGCAGAGGGGGGCGCACTTCAACCCCTTCCAGCTTGCCGATGCGAGCCAGTTGGTCGGCCAGCACTTCTCGCTTAAACCGGAGCTGAGCTTCGTAATTTATGTGCTGCCACTGGCATCCTCCGCACCGCCCAAAGTAAGGGCACAGGGGAGACACCCTCTCTGGCGAAGGCTCCAGAACATCCACCAATCGCCCCCGAGCCCAGCTTTTCTTCTCCTCGGTAATCTCTACTACCACCCTCTCGCCGGGGATTGCATAACCCACAAAGATGGCTTTACCATCGTGGTATCCTAAAGCCTCACCTCCGTGAGCCATCTTTTCCAGGGTCAGGGTTATCTCACGCATACCTAAAGAATCTCTCCGCCACTGGGGGTAAGAGTGGGGTTACCGGGCATCAGAGCCGGTGAGAGCTCTGTACAAGGCTGCCAGGTTTGCCCTGTGGATGTAATTGGTCATATTCCCCATAACGATGCGGGATTTGCCGCAATCTTCAACATCTATCTCCAGCACCTTCTCAAGGGGTAAACCCTCCTCCACCGCCTTGCTCACCTTGGCTTTGATGGCTTTAAGGTAATTTATGTTCTCGTCCAGGACGCCGGGGATCTCACCCCGTAGGAGCACGCCCCTATGTCCCTGGACCAGCTGTTCAATGTTGAGCTCCTTCAGGGATTCGAAAGAGGCTATCATCGTATCCACATCCCCGTCGGCCAGATAAGGGATGGGCATCACTAAATCGCCAGCGAAGAGGATGCCCCCTTCTTCGATGAAGATGGCGATGGAATCAGGGGAATGGCCGGGTAATTCAAAGAGCCTCAAATGCTTGCCGCCGAGGTAGAGGTACATTTCCCCGCTGAAAGTGATATGAGGCAGGACAATCCTGGCCTCTTCCAGGTCGGGGTTCTGGCGCTTGGCTTCTGCCAGTCTCTTTGCCCCTTCGGTGCGCAATAAGGTTCGGGTCTTCTCGTGAGCTATGATCTCGGCTTCCTCGAACAGGTAACTCCCCAGTGAATGGTCAGCGTGATAATGGGTCAGGATGAGATACCTTATGGGGAGGGAGGTCTCCTTCAATACCGCCTTTTTAAATTCCCTAGCCTCTGAAGGGAAAGGGAAGGAATCTATGAGTATAACCCCTTCGGGGGTAATGATGAAGCCAGCGGTGACTTCAAAATACAGGTCGCTTATCACGGCATAGACGCCTTCGGAAATCCTGTCCTTAAGCATTCCCCTTCCTCTTCTCCCTCCAAATGCATAAAATGGGAGATGCGGTTAGATGCCGAGTTATCAAATCCAGATTAACAGAAAAAATATGCAATGTCAAGTATCCTGAAGCAATTCTCCATCCTGAAAAACCCTATGCCCTCTCAGGCAAACACGTCGCACTCGTCCCCGCACCTTCATACCTTCGAAGGGGGTCCAGCCACACTTGGTCTTGAGGCCGGTTGAGGAGATGACATAGCAGGCGTCAGGGTCAACCTCTATCCAGGTGTCAGGCGGGGGGGTGATTCCGAAAATGCGAGCCGGGTTATAAAAGGTCAGCTCCAGCAAGCGTTCAATGGTTAACTTCCCTTCGTGAAC
>DRAO01000019.1 GCA_011041825.1 Chloroflexota bacterium | reverse complement strand
GCTGTATGAACACCATCAAAGATAGCCTCCTCCTCAAGGAGCACTACCCCGAGGTTGACATCACCGTGTTCTATATGGACATCAGGGCCTTCGGCAAGGGGTTCGAGGAGCTTTATAAGCGCAGCAAGGAACTGGGGGTGAAGTACATCCGGGGCCTGCCGGGCGAGGTCGTCCAGAACAACGGGCGGCTCAAGGTGACGGTGGAGAACACCACCGCCGGGCGGCTGGAGGAGCACGAGTTCGACGTGATTGTGCTCTCCATCGGGGCTGTGCCCAGGGGAGCCGACACGGTGGGCAAGCTCCTGACCCTCTCCCGCTCGCCCGATGGCTTCTTCCTGGAGGCGCACCCGAAGCTGAGGCCGGTGGATTCGCCCACCAAGGGCGTGTTCCTGGCCGGTTGCGCCGAGGCCCCCAAGGACATCAAGGACTCGGTCACCCAGGCATCGGCGGCGGCAGCACGGGCTCAGATCCTGCTCAACGCCGGGGAGATAAAGATCGAGGCCATCACCGCCGTGGTGGACGAAACCAAGTGCACCGGCTGCGGGGCCTGCGTGCGGGTCTGCCCCTTCCACGCTATCGTGCAGGATGGGAAGAAGCAGCCCGCCAGGGTCATCACCGCTGCTTGCGCAGGTTGTGGCACTTGCGCCGCCCAGTGCCCTGTGGGGGCCATCACGATACGTCACTTCACCGACCAGCAGATTTACGCCCAGATTGACGCCGCCCTGGAGCGAGACCCGTATAACACCATCGTGGTCTTCGCCTGCAACTGGTGCTCCTACGCCGGCGCCGACACCGCCGGGACGGCCCGGCTTCAATATCCGCCCAACGCCAGGGTGATACGCACGATGTGCAGCGGGCGGGTGAGAGAGGACTTCGTGCTGCACGCCTTCAGGAAGGGAGCGCCAGTGGTGCTGGTCTCGGGCTGCCACTACGCCGACTGCCACTACATCAACGCCAACCGCCAGACGCAGAAGCGGGTTGACCGGCTTTGGAACCGGCTGGAGAAGCTGGGCATTCGCCCTGAGCGCCTGCAACTGGAGTGGATCAGCGCCGCTGAGGGCCAGAAATGGGCGCAGGTTATGCGGGAACTGGAAGAGTTGCGCAAAACGGTGACGGTAGAGGAGATTGAGCATACGATGAAGGTGCTGGCGAAGTGAACAAATCAAGGATGATTTTCTTGCACGGCGGCTTCGCCGCCGTGCAAGAAAATCAAACTCTTTATCTTATGAGAGAATACAGGGAATGGAGGGGATATGGGGCAAGAGGTAGGGCGTATCCTTCAATCGAGCACCACCCAATTTACCGCCGGATGCCGCATATTGTTGCGTGACATCCCTTCCTTCGGGAGTTTTGTGAAGGTAAATGCGCAGGATGGGAGCCGCATCTACGGCCTCATCTACAACGTAGCCATCCAAGACGACCCGATGGTACGTCAGCTTATCGTTTCCCCGGAACTGGCCGACGAGTATATGAAGGACCAGCGGGAAAACCGTCAGGTGCCGGTGGAACTCTCGGTGTTGGTTGTTGGATATGAGCGTGATGGCGTTATCCGACAGGAACTACCTCCTCAGCCACCGGTGACGCTAAGCCCTGTGGAAACATGCGATGATGAGGAGATAAGGGAGTTTGCCAGGACAGGATTTGATTTCATCCGCACCATCCTCAATGCCCCCAACATCCCTGCTGAAGAAGTCCTAGTGGTTGCCTTGCGGAGGGCTGCTCAGACCCAGGGCTCTGCGGGTAGGCAATTCCTCCTGGAAGCTGGCCGGGAATTGGCAAAGCTCCTTTCGCAGGATATGGTGCGCCTCGAAGCCATCCTGCGCAAGCTCAGGGTTCTTTAGCCCTTTCTCATCTGGCCCAGCTTATGTCCAATTCATCGAACAGGTGCTCTGCTGGCATCCCGGTCTGAGGGTCCCAGCCCATCATCCGATAGAACAGGTTAAGGGCCTTGTGAAATGCCTCTCTGTTTACCGCTTCCCCTGCCAATGGCCCATCAGTGAAGGGCTGGAAGAACCTCTCCGGCAGATAATCGTCGGCAGGTGAGAGGCCAGCCTTGAGGTTAAAGACCCTTGCCAACGTATGTACCCGTTGAGAAGCCTTCATCAATTCCCAGATGCTTACATCCCAGCCGGTGACAGCCTGCACAATATCCCTCACCTGATGCTTGTCATAGGGCAGGAAAATGCAGAGCCCCAGCATATTGGGCAGGGTACGCCACAGGAGCTCATAGACGAAGAGACGTACCTTGCGGGGGCTTAAATCATTACGGGGGAGGGGTTCCAGGATGCCCAGCGCACGGGCTCTCTTGAAGCCACTCCGGGTTTCCTTGACGTAAGCATCATCGTGGATGTTATGGATGTGGTCAGCTCCGGTGGGGCTTACCGCATAGCCCAATCCCAGCCCGTGTTTAAAGCGGGGTTCGTGCATCGGTATCTCCTGCCCTTTGACTTCGGGGGCCAGCTTCTGGGCTTTAGCGCCCAGGCAGGCGGCAGCTCGCTTCACCCCTTCGGCAAGGAGGTCTCCAAGGCCCTGGCGGAATGCTATCTTCTCCAAAAGCTTGAGGACTGTATCGGGGTTCCCGAAACGCAGTTCCACCTCCCCGCTTTCCAACAGGCCCTTCTCACCACATTCCAGCGCAAATGCAATGGCAACTCCAGCGGAGATGGTGTCCAGACCGTAGGCGGCACAGAGTTCATTGGCCTTAGCTATGGCGTGGAGGTTCCCAACGCCACAAAGCGACCCTAAAGCGGCTACGGTTTCATATTCGGGACCCCCATATGCCGGGTCAACCCGATAAGGGCCTTCGCTGATTTCCACCACCCTCTTGCACCGGGCTATGCAGGCATAGCAGCTTCCCCTATCCACCAGGATGGTCTCAGCCATCTTCTGGCCGGAAATCTCCTCTGCATATTCAAAATGTCCCTGGAGGAAATTCCGAGTGGGCATCCCCCCGGAAGCATTCAGATAAGGCACACCCCCGGCGGTGCCTCCATAGCGAAGGCCAGCCAGGAGGGCCTCATCGTTCTCACTTAACCAACGGCGGATGGAAGCCAGTTTTTCCGGGTCGGCCACTTCCACCCGTTTGCTCCCCCTCACGGCTATGGCCCGTAAATTCTTGGAACCCATCACTGCCCCCAGCCCGCATCTGCCAGCAAAGTGACGCAGGTCGTGGGTGATGCAGGCGTACCGGACTAAGTTCTCCCCGGCGGGGCCTATCTGGGCGATGCGGACCTTCTCATCGCCAAGTTCTCTTACGATGAAGTCTTGAACTTCGGCGGTGGTTTTCCCCCAGAGGTGTTTAGCGTCACGGATTTCGGCTTCCCCATCGTGAATCCAGAGGTATACGGGAGAGGAGGCCTTCCCCTGGATGATCAGGGCATCAAACCCCGCTCGCTTAAGCTCCGTCCCCCAGAATCCTCCCGCTTCGGAGGCCCCGAAGCCGCCGGTCAGGGGTGATTTGGCCCCTACTGTATGGCGTCCGCTGCCGGAGATTGGCGCCCCGGTTACCGGGCCAGTGGCGAAGATAAGGAGGTTTTCCGGCCCCAGGGGGTCTGCATCGGGGGGCATCTCTTTCAGGAGGTAATAAGCGATGAAGCCCCAGCCGCCAAGGTAACGACGGCGGAAAACCTCATCCGTCTCTTCCTGCCATATCTCTCTCCGGGAGAGGTCAATGCGCAGAATGCGGCCCGTATATCCCATAGTCATCTTAGGCAGCTCCTTTCCCTTCGATGAGTTGGGCTACTTTCCTGCCCAATTCCACCGAATAATTTGTGCCCCGATCCCAGGGATAGATGTGGCTCATAGT
>DRAO01000164.1 GCA_011041825.1 Chloroflexota bacterium | reverse complement strand
GCATCATATTGGCTTGGAAATCCTCCCCGTTGTCGGAGGTCCAGCCGAATTCGGAGAGGTAAATCCGTTTGGTGGTATCGGCTCCTTCATATTTGGTTATCACCTTCCAGATGGCATCAATGTATTTCTTGTAGGTGGCACGCACGTCTTTAGGGGTGGATTCAGCCCTCTCACATACGTAAAGGTGATAGCCGATGCCGTCCAGAGGATAGGAGCCGAAGTCCTTTTTGACTTCATCCCACCCGTGCACCTGGATGCCGTAGCGATAGACATCGTTGAGATAGCGGGAAGCATCATCAGGACCACTGGGCAAATCGTGGGCGAGGAGTGGGCCGGAGATAAGGAGGACATCAAACTGGGGTTTGATGGTTACGTATATCTCCTTCAGGATACGGGCCATCCAATAGGGGTGAACCCAGCTCTTGGTGCCGCCGTGCCAATCATTGGGCTCGTTGAAGCTCTCGAATGCCCAAATCCGGTCGTGAAAGTGTTCAACAATGGCTTTGAAACAATCCACGTAAAGCCGTACCCAATTCTCGGCCTCGGGATTAGGCTGAGGCTCTCGCAAGCAATCGCCCATATCCGCTTTGGGGGTGGATTGGCTGCCCACAAGGGCGTAGACGGCTATTCCTCTCTCTCTCAAACCATTGACAATGTGGTCGAAAGTGGCAAACCAGCTTTTGCCACAGTGCTCAGCAGTGTCAGTGGGATGATTCCACGGCCTTAGGATGAAATTCACCCGCACGAAGAACGTCTGGGTGTGGGCGAAAAGGTCAAGGTTTTTCATCTGAGGAGCGAGGCATCCATTGGGCAGAGTCGGTGCATTGCCATCAATGCCGATTTTGCCAAGAGGTCTTACTGGCATAATTGCCCTCCTTGTCCCATTTGATGAATTGCCCTACAGCCTTTTTCTCTGGCAAATAGAAAGGTGGTTAGCATCCCGGCTTTATGTCACTTCAAAAGGGCAGTGGGTCTGCAAATTATCACACCGTTCTCGAAGGCGCCTTTGGGCAACCCCCACTCATCGGTGGTCTGGTCTGCCACCGGATAGCCTAAAGGCCCTTCGGCACCGCCTTTCTTGTAGATATAGTGTTCACGGATAACTCCCCAGAGGATGTAAGCCGTATCGCTGCCATCTCGAAGCATAATGATGGATTTGAGGGTCCCATCCGGGGTTTGGAAATCCTGTACCCAGCCCTTTCCCCAGCGATGCACGGGCACACCACCACCGTTATCAAAGGGCAACCCTAGCTTCTCCTGACCTCCATTGCGGATGTAGCAATCAATTATGGGCTGGTAGATGTTACCTGCCGCATCCCGCCCTACCGATGCAGGCACTCCTTCGGGGACTTCAACAGTGGCTACCTGTTTGGCGAGGCGAGTTATCCTTTGAAACTCATAATATGCCCGCTTGCGTTGAGCAGGGCCGAGTCCTTCAGGTCTGTAAAGCCCTCGGCTCACTCCGGGGAAATCCCTCAAGCAGAACCAGCTCGCCCCCGCTACACGGTCATCTTGGATGAAGTAGCGGAACACCGCCTGCATATTGGCCGCCTGGAAGTCCTCCCCTTGGTCAGAGGGCCAGCCCGCCTCGGAGATATAGAGGCGTTTCTGGGTGTCTTCACCTTCATAGGTGGTTATCACCCCCCATATTTCGTTTATGTAAGACTTTACAGTATTCAGGGTGTAATCAAGGGGTGCATCCCGTACCTGGCCCACATAGAGGTGATAGGCTACGCCATCCAAGGGGTAGGTGCCCATCTGCTCCTTAACCTCATCCCATCCCAATTCCTCAATGCCATAGCGATATATACCTCGTAGATAGTCAGCGCCGGTATCCCTGCCGGTGGGAAGGTCATGGGCCAGAATAGGCCCGGAGACTATGAGGACATCGAAATCTTCTTTCACAGCGGTGTAAATTTCCTTCTGTATCCGGGCCATCCAATAAGGATGGAAGAGGCTGCAAGTACCCCCGTACCAGTCATTGGGTTCATTTATAAGCTCAAAAGCCCACACCCGGTTGTGGAAGTGTTCGACGATGGCACGGAAATTATTAACGTACCTGCGAATCCATTCTTCGGCTTTAGGGTTCGGGTTTTTTGCTCGGAAGTTGTCCCCGGGTCCAGGCGGAGCTACTGCTTCGATGCCTATGAGGCCGTAGATGTGGACCCCTTGCTCCAGCAAGCCATCTACAATGGCGTCAAAGGCTTCAAACCAGGTATGATGGCAATAATGGGAGGAATCCCTGGGTGAATCCCAGGGCCCTAATACGAAGTTAAGGCGCACAAAGCAGGCCCCGGTCTCAGCAATTATACGGGGGTCAGCCATCTGAGGAGCAAGACATCCATCGGCTTCGATGGGGCGATTCCCATCTATCCCTATCTTGCACACGGGTTTCAGGGCCATCGTGACCTCCGGATGAGAATTCTAAGGCGTGCGGCAATCGCCACCCTTGCACTCACAACAATTCCTGGTAAACCTCGAACGTCTTAGCCGCTATTATCTTCTGGGTGTAATTCTCCAACACCCTTCGCCTTCCCTGCAAACTCAGGCTGCGCCTCAACCCCTCATCCAGGCGTAACCTCTCCAGGGCATCCCGCAAGGCATCTACATCGCCTTCAGGGAAAATCAACCCCGCTTCACCCACCACGTTGGGTATTTCTCCACAGCTAGAGCCGATGACAGGCACGCCGCAAGCCATCGCTTCGACTAACACCCGGCCAAACTGCTCTTTCCAGTTAGGTTTGGTGATGGACGGCAGCACCAGCACGTCTAGGCTACGGTAAAAATCAGGTAACTGAAGGGAAGGAAGCTGATGCTCGAAGCTGACTTCCCCGGCAATGCCCAGTTCAACGGCTAATTCCTCCAGGCGAAGCTGCCAAGGCCCTGTCCCCAGGATTCTTAGACGCCAAGGGGCCTGCATCTTGGCCACAGCCCGCAGGAGCAGGTGCACCCCCTTTTCCTCCACCAACCTCCCCACAAAGCCTATGGTGAAGGGAACGCTCTCCGACTTCCCATCCGCCGGGTGAAAAATCTCCTCATCCACACCAAACTGAGGTATCACGCTCACCTTACCCGTGTAACCTTTCCACCGGAGTACTCTCACTGCTTCCTGGTTACCCGCAATAGCCCAGGAGGCGTGGCGGTAATTATATCGCTCCATCCAGCTAAAGGGCGGAGGGTAAAGCCTGCACAGGTTTTGCCAGGTGAAAAAGAGGGCCTTCGCCTCTTCCCGCTGGGCGAGCCACATTGCCTGGAATGTTGCCAGGTTGTAAGGCTCCTCATCTATATGGACTATATCAGGTTTTACTTCCCTCATATACCTTGCGAGACGGGGGTAAAAGTGCAGATGATAGTGCCCGTTGAAGGCCAGCTTGTCCACCAGCATCTGATAGCCATCCTCGCCTTCCTCAAGGGGGAGGACTCCTCTTTCGTCCCGCCAGCACGAAGGTACCACCAGGTAGATTTCAACGCCGAGCTTTGCTAATTCTTCGAGTTTTTTCCTATAAGCTTTGAGTACGCAGGCTTTGGAAACCATCAAAACTCGCATAGCTAAAGTTAAAGCCCCTCAGCTTCGGGCAAGAAGTCCCGTTAATTTGTCAGGCCCTTATGTAAATAGCTGCACAAAGAGGAAATGGCCTTCTGGCGTCAGGCGAAAGTTTTAATTAATTTTACCATAAATGGGCGAAATATTAAAATCAGGCCGCTCTGAGGGAGCCTGTGATAGTGTCATTCCCTTGTCGTGTAGCTATTTACACAAGAGCGACCTGTTAACATCCTCTTACATTTGACAATTTTTCCTTTTCAGGATATAATGACTAGTGG
>DRAO01000460.1 GCA_011041825.1 Chloroflexota bacterium | reverse complement strand
AAGCTACCCAGCGTGGCCTGGCTGCGCACCAAGAAGGGCCGTGGCTACCTGAAGTACGACAACAAATCCCACGGCTCCCCCCATAAGATAAACAGCGAGCTCTTCTGGGAGACCAAGCGGCCCTTCGCCGAAAAATACGGTGTCAAGTTCGAGGGTTTCGGTCAGCCTGCCCCCAAGGACCCCGAGGAGCTTAGGGCTCAGTATCGGGCCAACTTGGAAGCCGTCATCAACGTCTTGCGCCAGGACCAGGAACTGGTGGATTACCTGGCCGATACCCTTATATCCATCGCTGAATCCGTGCCCGATGAAATACCAACCTTGCGCATCAGCCGGAAGAAGAACCCCTTCAAAGACCCTCGCCTCTACGATTACCGTAATTACCCATCCAAGCTCTATGTGCCGCCGGGCACCAAGATAGCCAACCGTGCGGGGTTCTCCAAGTGGGGAGCCTGGGTTAATTACTTCGGTTACAAGGAATATGGCCGTCCTCTCTTCATCGTATGTGCGGCTGACCTGGCCGATTCCACGATGATTTCGGGCTTTGCCAAGGCGTGGGAGGATTTCCCCGGCTATGGCTGGTACCAGCGTTACGGCAGCCCTGAGGGGGTGCTCCTGCCTCAGGAGATTACGGAGTTTGCCAATGCCGGGATTATGGTGGGGTTGGCTACGGTGAACTTCGCCGAGAACCCCTTTGAAGAGTTCAACGGCTTCTACGGGGCCTGCTCCACCTATGGCTCCTTTGCTTATCTCAAGTACGGCCCCTTCCGGCTCTTCAGCCAGCTTGCCCAGGATTGCCAGCTCAAGGTGGGCAAGGTCATCTGGGTGGCGGGCCACTCCGGCCCGGAGACTGCCGACGACTCCCGCACCCACTTCGGCATCTTCTCCCCTGGCGTGACTCAGCTCTTCCCCAAGGGCCAGGTGATAAACCTGCACCCCTGGGAGCACAACGAGGTTCCGGTGGTGCTGGGCGAAGCCCTCAAGCACGATGTGCCCATCATCATCCTGCACCTCACCCGCCCGGCCATCGTGGTCCCCGACCGGGAGGCCCTGGGGATGCCCTCGCACTTCGAGGCTGCCAAGGGCGCTTATATCGTGCGGGATTACCGGCCTGACCAGCCTCGGATGGGCACGGTCATCGTGCAGGGCACCAGCGCTATGGTCAGCATCACCAAGATATTGCCCAAGCTGGATGAGGAGGGCTTGAACGTGAAGATTGTGGCCGCCATCAGCCCGGAGCTCTTTGCAATGCAGCCAGAGGAATACCGTAACAAGGTGTTCTCCGAGGCCGACAAGGTGGATTCGATGTGCATAACCACTCAGGCCCGCTGGCTGATGCACGAATGGCTCTTCAACAAGGTGGCCGAGGAATACAGCCTCTCTGCCGACTGGGACAACCGCTGGCGCACCGGCGGCACAGTGGATGAGGTCATCGAAGAAGCGCACCTTTCGCCCCGGTGGGTGTTGGAGGGGATAAGGCGCTTCGTGCGGGATAGGGAGAAGCGCCTGGAGCGGCTGGAGAGGGCCTTAAAGGCCTCCCGTGGCACCCTCTAATTCGCAGGAGAGAAAAGGGGTTTTGTGGAGCAGTGGCACACCCGTTGCTCCACGAAACCCCTCCCCCTGGTTCCCCATTCCCTATCCTTAACCGAACAAGCGCTGTGTGATTAGCACCAAATTGGAAGTTGCATCTATGAAGGAGTGAAGCACGAGGAGCGGTACAACGCTTCGGGTCCTCTCATAAATAGTCCCAAAAACAAGTCCAATAAGGGATTGAACCATCATAGCTCTGGCGGAAGCTTCAAAGAGCGAGGCTCCATACCATCTCATTATGCCCGGGATATGCAGGAATCCGAAGATGAGGCTTGCGATGATGAGCCCAGAGATTCTGGATTTGAGGAATTGAGCCCCGCACTCCTGAAGGAAAGCCCTGAAGAAAAACTCCTCCGGGATAGCAGCAAGCAGGAAGTAGTAGAGGAGGGATATGGGAAAGGCAGCAAGGGCCTGGGTTAGAGGCCTTTCCCCTGACACCAGCGGCTTCCAGGTAGCAGGATTGAGGAAGAAGGTGGGGATGATAATCGCTGCTCCTATCACCAGGGCGATTTTGAGCTCTTCCCTCAAGTTTTTGGGCGATAGGGAGGATTTTAAGAAGCTCTCTTCCTTAAGCCTGAAGAAGAGGGCGGGAAGAAGGAACAGGAAGGCGAGCTTGAGCAGAAGGGATGTCCCCTTCCAGCTCCCTCCAATCTGTGGGAGGCTCCAGGATTTCGTGAAATAGTGGAGCGCCAGGCAAAGGAAGAGGAACAGGAGCCCAGGAAGGGGGTTTTTCAGTGGAACCGCAGCAACCTCATACCCCTTTGTGAGCCTGAGGACAAGGGCTACAAGGGCGAAGAGGGCAAGGCTGAAGGGGAGGATTGAGAGCATCAGCCTCGCATTTTTAATCCCCAGGCCAGTAACAGCAACAAGGTACAGCGAAATGAAGGCTATAATCAGGGGATGCTTTAAGGTTCTCTGTTTCATCCTCTTCTCCTTAGCGGGTTTCTCCCCTACCCACTGAGTAAAGACAGGAATTTCTTTTCACACCAGTCAACCTGCCTTCTTTGTTCGTCCGTCTCCGGATAAGAGCCTGCGTCGTGGATTGCTTTCTCCGCTTCCATACGGTTCACGCCCATAGCGAGCAGCAAACAGAGGGCAAAGGTCCCCGTGCGTCCAATCCCAGCGCCACAGTGCACTAAAACTGTTTTACCGGAGCGCAGCAATTCTGCGATGCAGGTGAGAAATGCGGCGTATGCCTCTTGATCCTGAGGAACCTCATAGTCTGGGATTGGAAAACACTCTCTCTGGCAATTGAGTGTGCCATCCCGGATGGCTTTTGCATACGATGGGGATTTCTTCTCGATTTCGTCGTTGGGGGTGAGGCATACGATGATATGAATACCACGTTGTTTTGCTTCAGCAATAAAGTCGGCCCACTGCTCATAGCAGCCGGGCATACTATGCAGGTAAAGCCGTCCTGGGATGTTCTGCGGGAGTGTTACGGAGCGAAACATTGCCTTTCTCCGTGGAACGCTTAACGGTAGGGCGGTTAAGTAGTTCGGCTATGAAACGGCTGTAGTCGGCTAATGATGTGAGGGGATTACGCTTCATAATCAATATGCAGGTTGAAAGCGTAAAACTTCGATCAAATCACGTTGCTTTAATTGAGCCTCATAAGCCTTCTTGCGCCGTAACCAAGTTTCGTAAATTCCTTTCCAGCGGCTGAAATCTGCACGTGTTTCATCATATTCATCATATTTTGCCAGTTTGCCCGACATCAAAGCCTTATAGAAGTCTTCGCTGAGAATGCCGTATTTCTCTTCGTAAAGAGTTAAACGGCGTTCCAATAATTTCATCTCAATAACCAATTCGTGAAGTTCCATTTTCCCCACCCCCTGCGGATAAACCATTAGTCAAGCCCGGTTAAAATTATACCACTTCTTGCTCAAAGAAGCCACCTTGTAAAGAAAAGGACAACGGCTTAACGCTCCCGAGCTCAACCGCATCGAAGGCGGTGAAGCGTAGCGAAGCCTGCCGAGGGAACAGTCGGCCGAGGCGAGATGTCGGGCAGCTTATCATTGATTTATCCTGTTACCTTTACCGACCGCTGAGCCACTTCCACCAAGGCACGAAGCGCCCTATTCACCGACTCCGAATCCGGGAAGAAGCGGGCCAAGTCAGGGGATAATACCACTATATTTGTACCCTCAGCGTAGCGCCGGGCATATTTGCCCCGCACCCCTTCGCTGAAATCATATTCCGGCAGCACCTCATTTTCTTCTTCAACGTTCATAGAAATCTTTT
>DRAO01000210.1 GCA_011041825.1 Chloroflexota bacterium | reverse complement strand
CGGCGAATCGCCGAAGTTGGTGGAGAGCACCCCGGTGGTTCCGCCGTAGACGTAATCCTCGTTGCGGGCGATCTGGCCGAAGAGCTCCCACGCCTTCTTCACGTTCTCGTCGGTCCAGGGGATTTCGTGGCGGACCCACTTGTCGTAGATTTCGGGGCCGGCGGTGCGGAGCATAATGTCCTCGATCCAGTCGGTGCCGGGCCAGCCGCTGGCCGCGCCGCTCTCCAGGCCGATGCACCACGGGGTGCCGCCATCGGCCACAATCTGGTCCGAGAGGGCGATGAGTTCATCCCAGGTGGTGGGGATTTCGTAGCCCTTGGCCTCGAAGGCCTTGGGGTTGTACCACACCAGGCTCTTGACCGCTACCTTGTAGAAGATGCCGTAGAGATGGCCATTGTAGCTGGCAAGCTCAATCCAGGATTCGCCGTAGTCCTTCTTCAACTGGTCCACGTCCAGGAAGGAATCGAGGGGGACGAGCTTCCCGGCGGCGGCCAGTTCGTAGAGCTGACCGGGGTTGGGCAGGATGGCCAGGTCGGGCGGATTGCCGGCTTCCACACGGGTGGTGAGGACAGCAGCCAGGTCACGGGTGCCCTCGAAAGCCATCCCGATGCCCGTCTCCTCGGTGAAGGGGTAGACGGCCTCCCGGAAGTTATCCAGCTCGCTGCCGCCCCAGACGCCCAGGACGGTCACCACGCCCTTGGAAACGGGCACCTCTTTGATCACTTCCTTTGTGACTTCTTTGGTTACCACTACCTCCTTGGTCACCGGCACTTCCTTGGTGACCACCACGGTTTCCTTGACGACTTTCTCGATGACTTGAGGTGTAGGGGTAGCACACGAGGCGATTAAGAGGCTCAAGACCAGGACCAGCGTAAAGACCAGCATCACTTTCTTGCCACTCATCTGTTCCCCTCCTTGTGGTTTTTAAAAGCCTTCCCCTCCTTCGGGGACACAGGATGTTGTCATCCTGCTTCAGCCTGAAATCGGGAGAAACTCCTGTGGCCTTATGGCTCCGCAGGACTTACGGATCACCAGTTCGGTAGGAAGCAGGGTAAGCTTGGGCGGCTCTTTGCCTTTTTCCAGCCAGTTCACGAGGATTTGAGCGGCAGTCTGTCCCAGTTCGTAGGCAGGGAGGCGCACGGTGGTGAGGGGTGGGGTGACGTAACGGGCCATACGGACGTCGTCGAAGCCCACCACAGCGATGTCCCTGGGTACCAGGAGACCCCGGTCTCGTATGGCCGCCAGAACGCCGAAGGCTACCAAGTCGCTGGCGACAAACACCGCTGTCGGCGGGTTGGCCAGCCCCAGCAGCTCATTCATCGCCCGGTAACCGCTGCCCTCGGTGAAGTTGCCGTAACATACCAGGTTCTCGTCGAAGGGGATGCCGTGGGCAGCCAGGGCCAGCCGATACCCTTCGAGGCGGTGAGCGCTACCGGTGTACTGGGGTGGGGCGTTGGTTATGATGCCAATGCGGGTGTGCCCCAGGGAGATGAGGTGTTCCACGGCGATGCGGGCTCCTTCCACGTTATCCACATCCACTGAGGGGAATCCGGCTCCCGGAAGCTGTCCCAGGAGGATAACGGGGAAGCCTTCTTCTTTAAGTTGAGGGAGTTCGGCATCGTCGGAGCGGGGACCAGAGAGGATGAGGCCATCAATGCGCTGTTCCAGCACCAGGTCAATGTAGGCGTTGGGACGGGTGACGTCTTCCACCGGTTCCACCAGAACCCGGTAACCGGCAGGGCGCATTACATCGCTGATGCCGTGGAGCACTTCGGGCAGGAAAGCATCGTGGAAGACCTGGTCGGGCGTCTGGCAGAGGACGAGGCCGATAGTCCGGGTTTTCTGGCTGACCAGCGACCTGGCGGCGGCATTGGGGAAGTATCCAAGCTCCCTGGCGGCCTTGAGAACCCGACGGCGGGTCTCTTCGGAGATACGGGCACCAGGCACGTTGTTGAGGACGAAGGAGACCGTGGTGCGGGATACTCCTGCCTTTCGTGCTACATCATAGCTGGTGACTTTCCTCCGGGCCATTGGCTAACTCGTTTTACTAACACGTGTTATCACACGCCCTAATTATACCCTCTTTTTAAAATTTTGTCAACACGCCGCTTTCGTCCGAGAAAGCACTGGCTTTTGCTTTCTTGACCGCCGGGAGGTTTGGGGTATAATTGTTACGCAACCATCGTGTCGAGGAACATAGCACGTTAGCGTCTTCCAAGGCGAAATCATTAAGGAAAGCTGTGTCTCCCTTGGTTAAAAGCGGAGCTACTTTAACTCTCTTCCAGGAGGTGAAATGCAAACCATCTTGGTAACAGGAGCAGCGGGATTCATCGGCTGGAAGGTATGCGAATTCCTGCTGGATGAAGGCTACCGGGTTATAGGGGTTGATAACCTGAACGACGCTTACGATGTCCGCCTGAAGCAGTGGCGGCTCAGCACCTTGAACGGCAAGGCGGGGTTTACTTTCCTCAGGATGGATGTGTGCGATAGGGAAGCGCTTGGGAAACTCCCGGAATTCGATGCGGTGATCAATTTAGCCGCCCGTGCCGGAGTGCGCCAGAGCGTCAAAAACCCTCACGTCTACTTCGAGACCAATGTGATGGGGGCCTTGAACCTGCTGGAGTTGTGCCGGGAGCGAGGCGTTGAGAAATACATCCTGGCTTCTACCTCCAGCCTCTACGGGGCCCACAACCCACGTCCCTTTCGGGAAGATGCCAACACCGATGCCCCTCTCTCCCCTTACGCTGCCTCTAAGAAGGCTGCGGAGGCCTTGTGCTACGCTTATCACTACCTGTATGGGCTGGATGTAACGGTGCTACGCTACTTCACCGTCTACGGCCCGGCAGGGCGCCCCGATATGAGCCTCTTCCGCTTCGTGCAGTGGATAAGCGAGGGGAGGCCCGTCATCGTTTACGGCGACGGACGCCAGGAGCGGGATTTCACCTATGTGGATGACATCGCCAGAGGGACCATAGCCGCCCTCAAGCCCCTGGGCTACGAGGTGATTAACCTGGGCTCCGATAAGCCGGTGGTGCTGATGGATGCTATCCACCAGATCGAGCAACTGGTGGGACGAAAAGCTCACATCGAGTATCATCCACGCCATCCCGCCGACGTGCAGGCTACCTGGGCCGATATCTCTAAGGCCAGGAAATTGCTGAACTGGCAGCCGGAGTACCCCTTCGTTGAGGGATTGAGGCAACTGGTGAACTGGTATAGCGAGAATCGGGAGTGGGCCAGGGAGATTGATACGCTGAGGAGTGGGTAACGGTGCGGATTTGCATCATCGCCAGCGTTTTCCCCCCTGATATAGGCGGGCCTGCCACTTACGTCCCCGCCATTGCCCGGGCTTTGGTGGAGAGGGGGCACCAGGTTAAAGTGATTGCCGTCACTGACCCCGCACATCTGCAATGCGAGGGTAGATACCCCTTTCCGGTGTTCCGAATCCCCCGTCGGCCCGTGTGGCGCAGGGCGTTAAGTGCTCTTCTCGCTTTGTGGCAGCACGGTCGAGATGCCGATGTCATCTACGCCAACGGGATGTTCCTGGAAGCGGCGCTGGCTAAGGCTATCGTTCGCAAGCCGGTGGTGATGAAGATTGTGGGTGACGAGGCGTGGGAACGGAGTACCCGCAGAGGTTGGACTCAGGATGGCTTTGAAGATTTCCAAAGGCGTCGCCAGCGCTAGCAGGCTGAGCTCCTCAAGCTGTTGCGCTCCTGGTATGTCTGCCGTGCAGACTGCATTATCGTGCCCAGCCGCTATTTGAAAGGCATCGTAGAAGGGTGGGGCGTGCCCAGGGAGAAATGCCGGGTGGTGTACAATGCTATAGAGCCTGTGGAT
>DRAO01000057.1 GCA_011041825.1 Chloroflexota bacterium | reverse complement strand
TCCAGCCAGCATCCCCAGGAAGATAGCTGTGCCTAAGAACCCAGCCTGCTGGGATGTCAGGTTCCACTCCTTAATCAGGGCCGGGATGACAAAGGCGATGATTAGCACTTCCATTGCATCAGCGGCCCATCCGCTACCGCAGATGGCGAGCAATTTCCATTGGAAACGCCCTATCCCAATCTGCTCGATTACTTCCTCAACAGTCAGCTTCCTCATCTCCCTCCCTCCTAAAGTCTGCAAAATCGGCCTGTTCTCGTCTACAGGATTGCACAAAGGGGCTTATTTCTTTGACGGGGGCTTCGTCGCCGTCAAAGAAATGGCTTCCTTACTTAACTGAAGCCGCTACTGGATTTCATACAGCAGGTCCAGGTAACGCTTGAGCAATTCATCCACAATGCCCCGGAAAGAGATGGAAGCAGCCATACCATACACTGGCGCTATAGTTCCCTTTTCTTCAGGATGAGCTTTGACGTGCTCGACTGCTTCACGCAAATCCGCCAGAAAACGGTCGGCCACACCGGGCATAGTGTGGCGCAAAGTCACGGCAATATGCACCGCCGGTGGCTTTTGCAGCCCGTTTAAGCTCCACCCACGCCGGCTCATATAATCCAGCACCTTGTAGATGTCCACCTCCTCGGAGGTGAAGGCAATGATCCACAGAGGGTCACCCAGCACCTTGAGCTCCGGTATCTCCTTGATGCCTTTAAGGATGTAATTGGCCGTTTCCAGGATGCGCCGTGTGGCTTCCAGGTAGCCTTGCTCCCCCATACTTACCATCACAGCCCAGCAGATGGCAATGAGGGCGCCGGGGCGGCTCCCGGCAATGGTGGGAGAAGCATAAAGGCCGCCAGGCCACTCTGTAGCGGTGAAATACTGGTAGCGACGCAGTTGAGGGTTACGGTAAAGGATGACAGAAGTGCCTTTGGCTGCATAACCGTATTTATGGGTGTCCACCGAGATGGAAGTCACACCGGGGAGCCTGAAGTCGAAGGGTGGCACCGGATAACCAAGCTTTTCCGCCCAGGGCAGTACAAAGCCCCCTAAACAGGCATCGGTATGGAAACCGATGCCGTGCTCCAGGGCCAGCCTCGAAAGTTCGGCAATGGGGTCAATGACACCGTGGGGGAAGCCCGGTGCAGAACCGACAAGCAAAATGGTATTGCGGGTGATGGCTTTGCGGGCAGCCTCCACGTCGGCACGAAAATCCCTGTCCACGGGAATGCGCACCGTTTTGATGCCGAAGTAATGGGCGGCCTTATCAAAAGCGGGATGAGCGCTAACTGGTAGCACCATTTCAGGCCGGGTAATGCCCTTATGGTCTCGGGCCCAATCCCGATACGCTTTCACCGCCATAAGGATGCTTTCCGTGCCGCCAGAAGTCACCGTCCCGCATATTTGCGCCTGAGGGTCCAACCGCTGCGCCGTCTCCGCTCCCAGCATATGAGCCGCCATAGAGACGATTTCCGCTTCGTATTTAATGGTGCTGGGCCAGAGGTCAGCGTGGAGGGGGTTGCTCTGGGAATTCAAGGCATAGACCTGGTTCATAAAGGCTATGTGGTCTTCATCTCCATGATAGACAGCGCCTGAGGCGTATCCCTCCCGCCAGCGCCAACTTTCATCTTCGTTCAGGCTCTGCATAAGTTGCAGGATGGCATCAGGGGATAAGCCCTGTTTCGGTAACCGGGTGTAGGCGGGCACTTTGCCCTTGTATGGTTTCAGGACCTTTTCCAACTCGGCGAGTATCCGCCCGTATTCCCGTTCCATCCGCCGCCGTAAAGCTGGAATGCGGGATACAATTCCCTCCAAGGTTCGAGCTAAAGGGATGGGCAGGTAAGAGCTCCATCTTTCCACCAATTTTATTGCATCCATAAATCTCCTCTCTATCCAAAGCGCCGGTTTAAACGCCGGTAAAGGGAGCGATTGCGACGGTAGAGATCTAGAAAGACCTGGAAAAGTTCGTCGTAGATGCGCCGATTATCGGGGTTGGGTTCAAATGTCCGGGTGATGATGGCCTCTCGGGCATATTCTTCCAGCGTGCTCAGCCCCAGGGATAACCCGGCCAATACGCCGATGCCTCTCAACCCGGCCATAGCAGGGTACTCCACCTGGCGAAGGGGGCGGTTGAGGACATCGGCGAATATCTGGCACCACAGCTCGGATACTGCCCCCCCACCGATAATGTTAATGGCCCCCAGAGGCCGTCGGATGAATTGTTCTACCGCTCCCATAAGCCAACGGGTGTTAAAGGCGACGCCTTCTAGCACTGCCCGCACCATTTCGCTGCGGGTTGTATTGAGGGAAAGGTTGAAGAAAGCACCCCGCAAGGTCTCATCCTCCACAGGCGTTCGCTCCCCGTAGAGCCAGGGGGTGAAGATAACGCCATTGCTGCCCGGGGGAGCCAGAGCAGCCAGTTCATCTAGCAGGCGATAAGCATTCTCTGGAGCGGGTCCGGTGTTAAGGATGTCTTCGGCGTAGAACAAGCGGTCACGTAAAAAGGTCAGGCAAACTCCGGAGGTTTCCTGTTCGTTAGCCACAAAATAACGACCAGGAACAGCAGAGGGCAGAGAGGCCATATTGTTCTTGAGGTCTGTCTTCTTATAGGGCACGTGGCAGGATAACCAGGAAGAAGTCCCCAAATAGATATGAGGTTGATAATCCTGCACGGCATATGAACCGAGGATAGCAGCCTGGAGGTCAGGTGTGCTTATGATGACCGGAAGGCCCTCTGGCAGGTCCAGGGCCTCCGCCGCCTGAGGGGTCAGAGGACCGAGTACGTGGGTGGTCGGATAAAGGTCGGGCAATTTTTCCCGTTCGATGCCCGTCATACGCAACAGGCGTTTCTCATAGTGGATGTCGTTGATGTCTCTGTTATCGGTAACCCAATGCAGGATAATAGAAGTGAAATCGGCAGCGAATTTGCCCGTGAGCCGCAGGTTTAAATAATCCTTAGGCTCAAGGAACTTGTAAGTCGCCCGGTAAATCTCGGGCCGTTCATATTTGATGAACAGGATGTGAGCTATGGAATCCTTCCCCGAATGGGTGGGGATACCACCTGTGAAATAAATCCAAATGAGGGCTTTGTCCAGGCCGTAACCCTCAACAGAGATGGGACCACCGGTGAGCTTGCGCACATATTTCGCACCCCGTGTATCCATCCAGATAATCGCCCTACCCAAAGGCCGCCCTTCTCGATCTACCGGGACAGTGCCGGACCAAGGGGCGGTGAAGCCAAGGGCTTTAATATCATCCCGGCGGACACCGCTCTCCTCTAACAAGCGTCGGACGGTCCGGGTGATTGTCGCCCACCATTCATCGGGGTCCTGTTCCGCTCCTCCTTCGGGAAGGAAATACACCGGAGTGGTGTCGGATTCCTGCACACAGGCCACAATTCGGCCAGTAGGGGTTACCAAGCCAGCTTTACAAGAAGTGGTACCCATATCAACGGTCAGTATCAAAGGCTCCTCTCCCGGCATCATATCACTCCTCCATAACCTTCTGGAAGCAGCAAGGGCCGGGGCAAGGGCTCCACCCTGCCCAACTCCGTTGCCAGCTCTCTGCGGATGCAGGAGTAAGAAGCCCCGATGTCGAAAAGGGCCTCGACCTCCTTGCTCCCCTTTGAACCCTCCAAAAGCAATTTCTTCACTAGTATCGCCATCTCACACGCCTCCGTTCGCCGTTCTAGCCACCTGACACTTTTACGAAGCTGGGCTCAGAAATGGCCGGGAGCTTCCAGCTCCCGGCTAAGAATCTGGAAGCGGGTTGAAAACCCGCTAATCCTCAGCCGGTTTTCAACCGGCTTTAAGGCTTCTCAGCCGGGTGATTCATCGCCCGGCGGGTG
>DRAO01000200.1 GCA_011041825.1 Chloroflexota bacterium | reverse complement strand
GATGATGGGGCGTGAAATCTCGGCTGAAGCCCCAGGCCGGGACAATATCGGCTCCTTTACCGGGAAAGGATACCGTACCAGGCAACGTCGCCTGGGGGCATCCGGAGCAGCATCGAACACCTCCAGGTGAGCTCCTTTTGGGGCCAGAGTCAAGGTAACCCATACCCCTTGCCCTACCGCTGCCCCTGGCACAACCCAGTCCCTATTCAAAACCCTTACCCTGCCTTCTTCATCCACTTTTCGGATGAAGTGAACCCGTCCCTCATACAAGGGCAAACGCTCAGGCAGTGGCTCAGAGAGCTTGGGGAAGTGGGAAGGAATACAACACAATGGGTATCTGCGATGGACTTGCTCTGGAGTGCGCTCACCCAATCGGGGATGAGGCCTGCGAATATAATCCTGCACGAAAGCTTCCGCCCGCTCATTCACCTCGGAAATATCGGCCAACAGGGTGTCTTCCCATACGTGGCGGGCATAAGTGCGATGAAAGCGCTCCACCGTTCCCTGGCTTTGAGGATGGCGTATCGGTGAGAAAACAAGTTCAGTTCCCACCATCAAGGCCAACCGCACTACGTAACCTAACACACAGGGGTGGCAATGCCCACCGCTAAAGCAGGCTTCATTATCCACCTGGGTGTAGCGAGGGACACCCAGGGTTGCCCACACATAACGCAAGAAATGGGCAGCATCCTGGCTTCTTCGTCTGGAGTAGGCCCGGCATACGGGATGACGAGACACCACATCGATAGCATTGAAACAAGCCACCTTTTGGCCTCCTTGCAAGTGGCGAGGGTAGATGTCAACCTGCACCAGGGTATGAGGCCGGTCAGGTTGCAGCCGGGGATAATCGGTTTCATCGGAGCTTGAAGTCTTGCGGGGATGGGTCATCCCGGCCTGGTGGAGAACACGCTCAATGGTACGGCAAGAAGGCAGGGGCTTTACTCCTTTTTCCATCAAGCGGGTGCGGATGGCCTGGCTACCGATGAACTTGAGGCCTTCACCCCTTGCTGCCTGGGCCTCCAACTCGCTGCGGGTTTCTAAGATGGCCTGCCGTACCGAAGGGGGTAATTGGCGTGCCAGGCGGTGGGGACGGCGTGAACGGCTTTTGAGGCCTTCCCGGCCTTCTTCTTCAAAGCGCCTGCGCCATTTGCGCACCCATCGTTCGGAACGGTCCAGGATATGCGCCACCGCAGATACCGGATGGCCGCTTCGGAGCAAATGGATGGCCCGTTCTCTTTCGGCCCGTAGCACCTCTTCGTTCATCCTTCACCTCCCGTCCCGCCTTTGCCTGCTTCTTGGTTTACCATCGCCTGAACCGGGATACCCTTCCCAAAGTGAGAGGCCTATACCTGGTTCGTGTCCTGGATGTGGCCCGGGCTGAAGTGGACAGGCTTGAACGCCGGGTCAATCAGGCCCGCCTGGAGGGCAGGACAAAAGAGGCATCCCGGCTCCACCGTCAGCTGGATGAGGCTCGCTCCGCCCTTCAAGAACTGGAAGCCCTGGACGAAGCCCTGGAATCATTGACCCGGCCTTCTCCCCGAGCAAGGCAACCGAAGCCCGGGGCTTCTTGGCTGGAACAGAAAATAGCAGAAGTGCGGGAAAACGGTTATAACCCCGTCATAGATTATGGCGTTTTGGTGAACATCACTCCCTTAAAAGAGGCAGGCGTCCTCCATCCGGACGCAGCAAGGGTGAAATAACCCCCTACATCCATTTGGCATTCGCCCCTTTTTCTGGTAAAATGTAGACACGTAAATATCTACATTTGGGAGGATGAAGCTATGACTCGGGTAGGTATCAGGGAATTGAAACAGCAGGCCACTGAGATTCTGCGAAGGGTGCGGGAGGAGCAGGAGGAGTACACCATCACCTACCGAGGGCGAGCCATCGCCCGCCTCATCCCCGTGAAGGAAGAGGATCCGGAACGCCTGAAGGCCGTAACTGGGGAGGTATGGGCTGAGATGGATAGGCTGGCCGAGGAGATAAGCGTCCAATGGCCTCCAGGGGTCTCGGCGGTTGAGACGGTGAAAGAAGGACGACGGGAGCTGTAAGATGCACGTGGTGGATGCCAGTGTTTGGGTCAGCCGGTTTGTCCGGGAGGATTCCTACCACAAAGCATCGAGAGACTGGCTTGAGAAGGCTCTTTTCCGTGGTAAGCGGTTGGTGGCCCCGGGAATCCTCCTACCGGAGGTGGCAGGAGCATTGGCCCGGCGGACGGACCGGCCTGACCTGGCACAGCAGGTAGTAGCAACGCTGGAGCGACTTCCCACCCTTCGTTTGGTGCCAGTGGGCAAAGAACTGGCCGAACTTGCGGCAGACCTGGCGGCAGAGTTACGCTTGCGGGGCGCTGATGCCCTCTATGTAGCCGTGGCTTATCGGTTGCGCATTCCCCTAATAACCTGGGACCGGGAGCAGAAGGAGCGAAGTGGAAAGGTGATAGTAGCATTGACGCCTGAAGAAGCCCTGGCGGGAGAGGTATAGGCTTATGGGTAATTCGCTACTCCAAGCCCTCCAACACGAACTGGAGGAGGTTTTCCAGGAACACTCCATAGCCGTATGGTATGACCTTGGCGGCACTCTCTCAGCCCTTGTGGAGAAAGCCGTTCCCCAGAATGTGCACCTCTTACGCTTTGAAAGAGCTTATCTTCCCCTGCGGGTGAAACTGGAAGAGACCGACCCTTTCTTGGAAAAGCGCTGGCTCATATACATACCCGCTGAATCTCGCAAGCCGTCCTGGCTGCGTGATTACGAATTGGCTGGTAGGCGCCTTGACCTGACTCTGGCCGACCTTTTGAGCCGAGCCTTTGATATCCCAGTGAACCGAAGGATGCGGGAAATCCTCTCCACCCCTGCCGCCAAACGGTTGGTCGAAAGGTGGGAAAATCTTCTCGGTTCCACCCTGCCCATCACCTTCCGGCAAGTTAAATATGCACTTCTAGCCGCAGCTCTTGATGCCACAAGCACTGCTCCCCGTGACCTCATCTTGAGCTATGTCACCCGCGAAGATGCTCACGTATCCTTGAGGGAAAACGGCCTCCTGCCCGAATTCCGTCGTTTCCTGGATGACCAGGGCTTTGTGGTAGCGAGTGCTCATTTGCCTCTTTTCCCTGGAGACGTATCACCCCTCAAAGTCGCCGCTGCCCTCCTCTTTTCCGAAGCCGTGGTTAACGGTAGATTAAACACTGCTGGTCTGGAAGACGTCCTTCCCCGTGAGGAGAACCGGTCTCAATGGGCTTCCTGGGCTATGGAATGGCTGAGGCACCGGGATGATGAGATTCTCCCCCAGATGGTACGAGAAGTTCAAGAAGCCTATCAAATTGAAGAACGCCTCTCGGGCTTGGACATTGCTGGAATACAAGGCTTCCCGGCAGTTGACGAGGTATTGGTCAGAGAATTGGAGGCTCTTCTCAAAACAGGCCTTTCACCGGAAATCCTGGATGAAGTCGAGAGGATAGCAAAACTGCGGGCAAATACCCGCTGGGCCAGAGAGTCAGCGGATATGACAGCTCCGCTCCCCTGGAAGGCATCCCTGGCAGCAGTGGAAATCCTTAAAGCTGTCCCTGATGTGTCAAAGAAGCTTTCCCAGAAAGGACAGTGGTCTCTGAAAGACCTCTTTGACCAGTATGCGGAGGGCTGGTGGCACCTGGACGACGCATATCGCCGCTTGGAAGCTTACTGGGATTCCTTGGGAGTTCTGGAGGAGCCTCTGGGGTTGCCTGCGGCTCGGGCTTACGAGGAATTCTTGAATGTATTGGCTAGGAAAGTGGCAATGGCTTTGGAGAATACCCATTCCTGGCAGATACCGGACTGGCTTCCCCAGAGCCGTGTCCTGGAGGATGAAGTTATACCT
>DRAO01000414.1 GCA_011041825.1 Chloroflexota bacterium | reverse complement strand
GATGGAACGTGGTTGGAGGCAAGGGTGCCGGTGCTCTATGGTCCTTGCGCTTGTGAGCCTTGGGTGAGAGCTTTACGCACTCTCATCCATCCCCCTCACCTACTAAACTGATACAGACTCGTTAACGAGGTGTGTCCCAGGATCGTCGGGGGAGAGTCAAACGATGATTTGACAATATACCTTTTTTGTGGTATGCTGTGGCCGTAGTACCGGCAGGTTCTTCTCTCGATAGATCATCGGGGAAGGTAAAAACCGCCGGGGAAAGGAACCGGCGGTTTTTCCTTGGAGATGATTTATGAGAGTAAGGGGTCCCGCCGGGGAATCTTTTTAAGTTAGGGAGGTAAAAGTGAGTACTAGGACCACAGGAACTGTAAAGTGGTTCAGCCGTGTCAAGGGCTACGGCTTCATCAAGCCCGACGGCGAGGGACAAGAGGACGTATTCGTCCATTACACAGCCATTGTGGGCGAAGGATTCCGCAACTTGGAAGAGGGTGACCGGGTGGAGTTTTCCATCCAAGATACCCCGAAGGGCCCTCAGGCTGTTGACGTAATAAAGCTGTAACCCTATCGGCAACCACACGGAAAGCAAACCCCGGCGGAGAGCCCCCTCTTCCGTCGGGGTTTGTTCGTCAGAAAAGCTTATGGAGAGCAAAACCCGCTTCCTCACCATCTTTATAATTACCTGCATATCTCTGGTGGCCCTCCTGTGGGTCACCTTCTACGGGGCAACAGCCTCTCCCCTTCACAATCCCTATCCCCTTGGCAAAGGCTCCCCTTTGCTTTGGTCTCCAGACAGCTCAATGCTCCTGATCTCACGCTTGGGAAGAAGTGTGTGGAACGGCCGCAGCGGCCAGGTACTTCAGGAGCTATGGGCTTTCTATCCTGATACCGGGGAACTTAAGAAGCTGGCCGACAATGCTTTCTTCCCCACCTTCTCCCCGGACGGGAAAGAGCTCGCCTTTGTAAGCTTCGCAGGCCTAGGCGAAGGCCGTTTGGAGATAATGGACCTAAAAACGGGCCAGAGCAGGCCTGTGGGGGAAACCCGCTGGGGTGCCAAAGTCTTCTGGACGGCAAAGGGGCTCCTTTACCAGGAAGGGCGCTACATAATGGGACACCAGCCAACAGGCCCCCGGGCCCTTGCTTCCCTGGGGGAAGCTTACCTCATAAGCATCTCGCCAGATGGCAATTGGGCTCTGGCGAGGAGAGGCAACTCCGTAATCCTCAAGAACCTGAAATCGGGCGCTGAATACGTCCTCTTCCAAGCCCGGTACGTGGGTTCAGTTGCCTGGTCCCCTGATGACCAGAGCGCAGCCGTAATCGCAAGTCCGGAACCTGGCATCGGCCAATTATGGGTGGTGGAAACCACCGCCCGAAAGGCACGCTTGCTCTGGGAAGCCCAATCCGAGCTTCCAAATGGCCCCACTTGGGCTCCCGGCGGGGATTTCATCGCCTTTGCCCGCTATCCCCTGGGGGCAGGCACCGCCGAAGCGGCCGATATATGGATAGCGGACCTGGGAAGTGGCAAGGTTAGGAAGTTCATAGCCACCCCTGGGGAAGACGGCTCCCCCTTGTGGTCTCCTGATGGCCGCTTTGTGGCGTTTAAGCACGGCGATGAAGTGTGGCTGGCCGAGGTAGAGGGCTTCAAGGTTGAAGGGGGAACCATTGAGGCGGAGAGCAAACCTGTTACCGGGGTATTGCACCTGCCGACAGCGGTTTTCCCAATGCAGGTCACCACCCCCCTTTCAGCCCCCAAAACCATCAGGGTGATGCACGACCCCAACAATTATTACCGGAGTGACGTGCCGCCGTATCACGTAGATGAAATTGATTTTGAAACGTATGTGAAGCAGGTGGTGCCTTACGAGATGCCTGCAAGTTGGTATCTGAGCGCCCCGGAGGCCCTGAAGGCTCAGGCGGTGGCCGCCCGCACCTACGGGTGGTATTTCGTGCTGCACCCGGCGGGGAAGGAAAAGAACTATCACATCACCGATTGGGTTGCCCATCAAGTTATGGGGCCTGACACCCACCCCTACACCAACGAAGCAGTGGACCTCACTCAGGGCCAGTACATCGCTTACAAAGGTGACGTAATCCTGGCCGAATATAGCGCCGAGAACAGTTCTCCCACTCTGCCCCGTTACATCACCGACTCTTATAAACCTGACCCCGAGTATCCTTACTTGAGCCCGGTATATGACCCGGTGGGTTTCGGCCAACCCCGACGGGGACACGGGCGAGGGATGTCGCAATGGGGAGCAAAGAGGTGGGCCGAGTGGTATGGGTGGAATTACCAGCAAATCCTGGCCCATTATTACACCGGCATTATAATCCAGAAAGCCCTAACTGAAGAGATAGAGCCCCCTTTGACCAGCATCGTCTTCCCCTGGTCAGGTTTTTATATGAATTCGGCCCGGGCTTTGCTTATGGCCAATGCCAGCGATGAGGCAAGCGGAGTTCTTGAGGTAGATTTTATGGCTACTTATGGGGAAGGAACAATAAAGCCTTCCCATTTCCTGGGGAGCGATACAAACGGCTTAGATGGCTGGAGTTTGGTTTGGGATTTGAGTTCCGTGTCAGACCAGTCCGTTGAGGATGGGATTGAACTGCGTAGCATAGCTTATGATGGAGCTAAGAATCCTCAATATGGGGGCGGTACAGCCATCGTAGGCCTTGATAGGTCCAACCCTGATGGTATAGCTTATTCAAAAAAGACCGTTACATCTACCCTTGATGTAACCTTAACGCTGCTTGCTACCGATAACATCTCCGGGGAAATCCGTGTCTCAGCGAGCAATGATTGGCTGTGGGAGGGCGAGGAGCTCTTCCGGGAGGTGGTGAACGGCATTACCGTGGGGCATCCCATAAGCGACCCCGATGCCCTCAATGGTTCGGCTATGTACGCTGAGGCAGGCGTTGACCCTGCTGGAGCCTGGTATGGCCCTTACACCTTTGAGCTGGAGCCAGGCCGGGCCTATCGAGCTATCTTCCGGCTCAAAACCGACAACGTAACCACCGCCGAAGAGATAGCACTGCTTGATGTGGTGCAAAATGCAGGGACAGAGCTCCTTGGAATCCGGCGCATCCGGGGGATTGATTTCAGGGAACCCCTCACCTATCAGGAATTCCCCGTTGACTTTTACTACTGGGAGGAAGGACGGGCAGGACTGGAATTTCGCCTCACCTTCCGGGGTGTAGCTGATATTTACCTGGACCGGATTTTAGTCACTTCGTATCCCTCTCCCTTTGAGAATTCGTTCCGGTGGCGGCTTGCACCTGGCGAGGGGCAAAAGCTTGTCTGGGTCAAATTCTTCGACGAAGCTGATAACGTCTCCTCCGATGTAACCCTGACCTTCACCATAACCGATGTCAATCCTCCAGGCAACTGGGGCAATTTCAGCCCCTCGGGCTGGGCAGGCCAGACCACAACGGTCACCTGTACTGTGCAAGTCGCCGACGATGTCTCGGGAATATCACCAAACAGCGCCCTGTTTCGTTACTCAATAGATGGAGGAAACACCTGGAGCAATTGGCTTTCGGCAACGATGTCCCTTTCCAATGTCCTGGAAGGCTTGGTCATCGCTTCGGCTGGCCCCTTTACAGAAGGATTATCGAACCGCATCCAGTTTCAAGTGGCCGATAACAAGGGCTTCGTATCCACCAGCCCGGTTTACACCGTAGCCTTGGACATCGTACCTCCCACAGCTCACATCACATCGCCGGAAACCTCGCTCCTGAACGCCTTCACGGTTACCTGGATGGGGAGTGACAACCTTTCCGGAATAGCCGGATATGATGTACAATATTGCAGGGACGGAGGGGATTGGACTTCCTGGCTTACGGCCACTTCAAAGACCAAGGCCTTATTC
>DRAO01000001.1 GCA_011041825.1 Chloroflexota bacterium | reverse complement strand
GGGTGACGAGTTGCGAGTTATGAAGGGCAAGGAGCAAGAAGCCAGAAGCAAGAAGCTACTTCAAAGCCTTGAGGAGGCGGTGGAGCTATACCGAGGGGATTTCCTGGAAGGGTTTTACGACGACTGGTGCCTGGAAGAGCGCTACCGTCTGGAAGGGCTTTACCTGGAAACCCTGGAACGGCTGGTAGCGGCTTATGAGGCATTGAACCAGCCTGAAAAGGTGCTCCATTACGCCAGGTTGCTCCTGGAGCGAGACCCATTTCGGGAGGACATCCACCGTAAACTCATACGTTTGTATGTGCAACTGGGGAACCGGGCTGAAGCGATACGCCAAGCTCGCTGGTGCCGCACCCTTTTCCAAGCCGAGCTTGGCACTGAACCCTCACCGGAGACCATCGCTCTCTGCGACCAGCTGTTGGGCGCAGCCTGGCGATATGCCGCTTATGAGGAAATTTTCCCCCAGCGCAGCCCTCCTCCCCGTGGTCAACCTGCTCTTATCCTGGAACACCCTCCCTTTGTGGGGAGAGAGGCCGTATGGAAAAAGCTGCTGTCTTACTGGGAGAAGGCTAAATCCGGTCAAGGACACCTGGTGCTGATAAGCGGGGAAGCAGGGGTTGGCAAATCCCGCCTGGTTGGAGAATTCAGCCATCATATCCGACGGCGGGGCGGCTGGGCTGCTTGTGGGTATTGTTATGAATACGAGCAAGCTCTACCTTATAGCCCGTTGACAGAACTCTTGCGGGAAATCCTCTCCTTTACAGGGAAGCGCACCCTTCAATCCCTGGCTTCCTGGCAATTGGCTGAGCTATCCCGCCTGGTTCCTGAATTAAGCGAGCAATTCCAGCTCCCTTCCCTCCAACACCTCCCTCTCGAACAGGAGCAAGCTCGCCTCTTTGAAGCACTGACATCCTTCCTGCTGGATTTGGCCAGGCATAATCCCCTCTTGCTGGTGCTGGAGGATATACACTGGGCCCATGATTCAACATTGGCCTGGATACATCATCTGACCCGCCACCTCCCTCGGGTCCCCGCTTTGGTCCTTGCCACTTACCGGCGGGAGGAGGTCAACCCTGAGCACCCCCTGTATGGGTTGGCATTTCAAGTGGAACAGGCAGGCCTGGCCACACGGTTAGAGCTAACCCGCCTACCCCGTGAGGCTCTGACCCAGTGGATGGTCGGAGCCAGTGATTCCCTGGTGGACCGCATCTATCGTCAAACAGAAGGCAATCCCTTCTTCACCCTGGAGCTCCTGCGGACCCTCTTTGAAGAAGGATATATGCAACTCAGCAGAGGCCGATGGGTTGAGAAGGCAATGCCAGCACAATTCCCTGTCCCCGCTTCGGTATGCCAGGTTGTCCAGAGGCGACTGGGAAGGCTCTCACCCTCAGCCCGCAAAGCCGCTGCCGTGGCCTCAGTTATCGGGCGGGCTTTCGACTTCGATGTGCTGAATTGCGCCTGGGGCCAGGGAGAGGAAGCCACTTTGGAAGCGCTGGACGAACTCCTGCGCCGCCACCTCATCCACGAAGGGAGCGGCCCTACAGGCCGGGATTATGAATTCGAGCACCACCTGGTGCGGGAGGTGATTTACCAAGGGCTGCATCACCGTCGTCGAAGACGGCTCCACCGGCTTGTGGGAGAGGCATTGGAGAAATTATATCCCGACCCTTCCGAGATAGCCGGTGAACTGGCCTATCACTTTGAACGGGCTGGGGAGCCGCTCCGGGCTTTGCCTTACCTGCTTCAAGCGGGCCACAACGCCGCCGCCCTCTATGCTTACGAGGAGGCCATAGATTACTGGGAGCGAGCCTTCTCCATCTTCACCTCCCTGCCCGAGGCAGAGGCAGCCCGCTTTCGGGACTCCATCGGCGCCGCTTTACTCGCCCGAGCTGAACTATTCCACCTCCAGGGTCGCCCCCAAGAACGCCAAGCTGACCTCCGCCGGTTGCAAAAGCTGGCGGAGAGGACCGATGACACCCGCCTGCTCGACCAGGTGTTAATCCGTGAAGCCCGCTATCTGAACTTAGATGGCCGTTACGACCAAGCCCTTAAGAAAGCTCAAGAGGCAGCAGCCCGCTGTCGGGAGCGGGGGGATGCCGATGGGGAGGCGCAAGCCTTGGCCGAGTGGGGCTTCGCCCATTACTTCCGGGGCGAATACGAAGCTGCCCTGAAGCCCCTCAAGGCCGCATTGCAATTGGAGCAATTAGACCCCTCCACAAAAGGCGCAGTCCTCAGCGTGCTTTCCTATGCCCATTACCTGATTGCCGATTATCAGCGCTCCCTGGAATATCGGCAGCAGGCGCTGGAAATCCGCTCTGCCTTGGGGCAACAAGCCCGTGTGGCCGAAGACCTCACGGATATGGGCATCCTCTACACCCGGCTCCACCAGCTATCCCTGGCCGAACAATACCTTAAAGAAGCCCTCCGCCTGGCCCGTGAAATTGGCTCGCAACCTGCCGAATCTTATGCCTTGAACAACCTGGGCAACCTGCATTACCTCCGGGGCAATTACGCTGAGGCCCTGAAATATTACGCTGACTCATTGGTCCTTCAGCGGGCCACCGGCAGCCGCCGAGGGGAAGCCTCAGCATTGGGCAACTCCGGGATGACCCTGCTGGCTATGGGCGATTACGAGAAGGCTGAGACCCTGCTGCGGCAATCCCTGGCCATCGAAGAGGAAATTGGCTACGAAAGCGGCCTTTCCGAAGGGCTGGCCCAACTGGCGCTCGTGCTGATGAACAGGGATCAAAGCGAAGAAGCCTTAGAGGCGGCCACCCGTGCATTGAAGATAGCCCAACGCATCGGCGACCGCTATTGCCAGGTTATGGCCCTGAACACCCTGGCCCGATTGTACACGACTTGGGGCAGGCCTTCTAAAGCCATTGCCTTTGCCGAGGAGGCCATCGCCCTTGCCCAGGAGATTGGCCTGAATGATGGGTGCATCTTGGGGTTGGCGCTCCTGGGAGAGGCGCATCTGGCCTTGGGAGAGCCCCAGGCCGCTTTGGAATGCACCGCTCAAGCGGTAGCTCTGCTGGAGGAGCACAGATGCTTTGAAGGACCGGAGGAAGAAATATACTTCGCCCATTACCGGGCATTAAAAGCCCTAGAGCGGGAGAGGGAAGCCCTTGCTGCCCTTCAGAAAGCCTATGCCGAAGTGATGCGGAAGGCGGAGAGCCTGAGCGATGAGCAACGCCACCGCTTTCTGGAGAAAGTGCCCCTTAACCGTCAGATTGTAGCCGCTTACGAGGCTTCGTGAATGGATTTGCCTTGTGCGGCGGCGAAAGCCCTCGCATAAAAACCTCCCCCTTTTTGATACTTTTTTGATACCCCTGTGTTATCCTCTAGGCAAACATTGGAGAGACTGCTATGCCTCCAAAAACCCCAACAAGACCGCCTTTGAACACCTTTATCATTCGCTTCTGGCGGGAACAGGGAGCGGAAGGAGTTCGTTGGCACGGACAGATACAGCATATCCAATCAGGTGAACGCATCGCTTTCACCGATGAGGAGGTTATGCTTTCCTTCATCCGGCGTTGGGTGCAAACGTCAAAGGATGGGAAGTGGTAAACAAGCGATAAGGCAGGGGAAATTGCTTTGGTGCCGCTTCCCTATGTGAGCGGTATTGCAAAAATTAAGAGGAGGGAATGATGAGGTCAAGACACTGGCTTACAATCCTTTTGATTTTGGGGGTCACACTAACCACCGTTACCGCCACAGCCATCGCCGGTTCCCCCATTGGCTCCAGCGTGAACATCAGCAATCAGAGCGTGGATGCTGTGTATGGCTCGGTGGCATACAATCCCGACTGGCAGGAATATCTGGTGGTATGGTACAATGACCGTCCGGGGAACGATGACATCCAGGCCCAGCGGGTTTCAAAGGATGGCAATCTGGTAGGC
>DRAO01000488.1 GCA_011041825.1 Chloroflexota bacterium | reverse complement strand
GGCACCTGAGGTAGATGCCACATTGTATCCCTTACCTGGGAACACAGCAGAGGTGATTTTCCGGGAGCCCTTGAGAGGTATAACCCCGGGACAGGCTGTGGTGTTCTACAGAGGCGAGGAAGTCCTGGGGGGAGGGATAATAGAGCGGGCTTTTTGAAAGGAGAAAAACCGGAGGGTGCAAGATGCCTCTGGTATGGATGCTGATAGCGGTCATTGGGCTTCTGTGTGGAGCTCTATATCATCTCCGATACGGAAAAGGTTTCAGGGACCTCGCCATTCATCTTATAGCAGGGATTATGGGATTTGCCATCGGACATCTTGGAGGGCAAACCTTCCTGAGGGATTTCCCCTTGACCCTGGGTGATTTGCATATTTTTGAAGGAATTCTGGTGAGTTTCCTTTCCCTGTTTCTTGTGGATTGGTTAAAAGTATGATATAATGACTTCCCAGAAAAGGGGTGAGGAGGAGCTATGTGGGCAGCCACGTTACGGGACATATCCATTATCCTGCTGGCGGTGGAATCAATAATAATTGGAGTGCTTTTGATAATCCTGGCAATTCAGGTCTATCGGTTAGTGCGGTTTATGGAGCAGGAGATCAAGCCCATCCTGGAGTCAGCGCAAAAAACAACGAAGACGGTGGAAGGCACAGCTTCCATCGTAAGTGAGGCAGTGATAACCCCGGTGGTAAAGGTGGCAAGCTTTGCCTCAGGGGTAAAGGAAGCGGCCAGAATCCTTGCAGGCAGGGAATTTAAGAGCAGAGGAGGTGATGGATATGACTAATAAGAACGGTGGCTTTTGGCTGGGTTTCTTTCTTGGCGCTATAACAGGAGCTATAGTGGCCCTCCTTTTTGCCCCCCAGAGTGGCGAGGAGACCCGGTCCTTGCTGCGGGAGAAAGGCATTGAACTGAAGGGGCGTACCCAGGAGGTTTCCTCGGAAGCTCGCAAGAAGGCTGAGGAATTAGCTGCTGAGGCCCGGAAGAAAGCCGAGAAACTCCAGGAGAAAGGGAAAGAAGTGGTTGAGCAGCAGAAGGCCCGGCTGGAGAAAGCCATAGAGGAAGGGAAAGAAGTGGCAGCTAAACGGCGGGAAGAACTTCTTAAGAAGCTGGAGACGGTTAAGGAAACCGCTTAGGGGTTAATCCCCTGACGGCAAGCCCATCCAGTAAGCTGGGCTTCTTTGCCAGGTCAAAGAATAGGCGCTCTCTAACGCCTTTCCATTTGCGTTAGAGAGCGCCGAGTTCAGCCAGCCTTTTCTTGAGGTAAGAGATGGTATCTACCGGGGTGGGGTCAGCCCGATTGAGCAAAGCCAGGTAATAGCTTACGAAGTCACCGAAATGGATGCTCCAGAGCATCTGCTCCAGGGGGCTTTCTCCTTTCGGTGCAAGCCAGTGATGGGGTACGCCCTCTTTTTCCAATATCTCTCTGGTGATGGTGAAACGGTGCCCGTGTCTCTCGTGGTCCAATGATGAAGCCAATAGGATTACCATCAGTTTGTCCTTCAATTGGACGGGGTTGGAGAAACCCACCACGGCGTTGTGATTGAGTTCAGGCAATTCCTCAAAGAACCCCCAGTTCTTAGAGTTCTCGTTGAATTGGCCTTTCCATCGCCGGGCTACAGGAGCCAGATGTCCGGCTCCGTAAATTACGGGGATGCGCCCGTGGAGGTTTATGGCCACCTGTTTAGCAGGGTTGTCGGCGGAGGGAACCTCTGCCTTTATCTGGTCTTGTAATGCTTCCATCAAGCTGATGCTTCTCTCAAGCTCCTCGGTCTTATCGCTCACCAGCCCCGCTTTCTCCAAAATCCTCAACAGGTAGAGGAACGAATAACCCAGCACGGCTCTGGGCTGTCCTCGGTAACGGATGTTCCAGAGGGGGAGGGATTTCTCTTGGGCTAATTCGCCCAGTTTGCCGTCTGTGGTGACGACCATCCCTTTTGCTCCGGCATCAAGGGCTTCTCGGAAGGCTGAGAGGGTCTCCTCGGTGTTGCCTGAGTAGCTGGAGCCGATGGCAAGGGTTTCAGGCCCGACCCAGTGAGGCACCCGGTAATCCCGACATACGTAAATGGGCACCGGGCACTCATAGCGAACCAGGGCAGCTACTAGGTCTCCACCGATAGCTGAGCCGCCCATACCTATAATCAGCACATTTTTTACCCCTTTGTAATCGGGAGGCAGCTTGAACCCTTCGGCCTCTCGCCAGGCATCTCTGCACTGGCAGGGGAAGTTTAGTATATGGCTTAGCATATTCTCTTCGTCAACCGACAGCCAAGCTGATGGGTCATTTAGGAACTGCTCCCTTGTGGTCATCTTACTCCTCCTCCCTGAGTTCAACTCCAAGGCGATATATCTCTCGACGGTTCCATCCCGATATTTCAGCGAGTTGCTTTGATGCCTCCTTGAGGGACAAACCTTCCTTTAGCAGGTCCTTCAAACTTCGTCGCACCGTTTCCTCATCCCAGATTTCTTCCTCAGCCCCACCTATCACCAAGGTACATTCCCCCTGAGGTGGGTTATCCTCAAAATATTCGATGGCTTCCTCCAGAGTGCCACGCCATATCTCCTCGTGGAGCTTGGTCAGCTCCCTGGCAATGGCAACGGGCCTGTTGCCCAGCATTTCCAGCAGTTCATCCAGGCTTTCGAGAAGGCGGTGGGGGGCCTCGAAAAGCACAAGGGTGTAAGGCTGGTTCCGCATCCTTTCCAGGATACGTTTACGCTTCGAGGGGGTGCGGGGTAAAAAGCCCAGGTAGATAAATGAATTTGTGGGCAAGCCTGATACCACCAGGGCGCTCACCAGAGCCGAAGGGCCTGGTATGGGGACTACGGGGATGCCCTCTTCGATGGCGGCCTTGATGAGGGGATAACCGGGGTCGGATATTCCGGGCATCCCGGCATCGGAGATAAGGGCCACATCGCCTTTTTGCAAGGCTTTAACCAGATTACGTATCCGTCCCTCGCCGCTGTACTCATGATAGCTAACCAGGGGCTTGTGGATTCCATAGTGACTGAGGAGCTTGCGGGCCCTTCGGGTGTCCTCGGCAGCTATGAGGCTTACTTCGCTTAAAACCCGCAATGCCCTGAGAGTTATGTCCTCCAAGTTGCCAATGGGAGTGCCTACTACATAGAGGGTGCCCATTTCCACCTCTCGGAATTAAGGGTGGTGCACTTTTTAACCATTATAGCTCATTTGCCTACTGGAGGCAAGAAAGATATAATGAGGGATGTTGGAAAACTTTTCTCCCAGAAACTCCTACTAAGAAGAACAGCAAGTATGAGGCGGAGAAATGGAAATCCAATTGCGCCCAATAGGCAAAGTTATAAGCCCGGTTAAGTATCCAGCATCTAAAGTTAAATGGAGTGAAATCATCTCAACAATAGAAATAGACCCGCAGTGGGAGGAAGGCCTTGAAGGCGTTGAATACTTCTCTCACCTGATAGTGCTGTACTGGTTTCACCTGGCCGGTGAGAAGCCTTTGTTAAAGGTGCACCCACGTGGTGACCCCTCCCGCCCTCTCAGGGGAGTTTTCAGCACCAGGGCTCCAGTCCGCCCTAACCGCATAGGTGTTACCGTGGTGAAGCTGCTCCGCCGGAACGGCAACCGCCTGGAGGTCCAGGGGCTGGATGCCTTTGATGGCACTCCGGTATTGGACATAAAGCCGTATTTCCCTATGGAGGAGGATGATGGCGAAGCGCCTCCCTGGGTCAGAGGAGGGTGAGGTCCTCAAAGGCCGTATCATAAGAGGGGGTAAGGCTAAGGGGGAAGCTCTGGTCTCTCCGGAGCCCATCGGGTTCCTGGGCGGGGTAGACCCCGAAACGGGTGTAGTGGTGGAAAGGGGCCACCCCCTGGAGGGGCAACGGGTATCTGGAAGGGTGCTGGTGTTCCCCACCGGCAAAGGGAGCACGGT
>DRAO01000512.1 GCA_011041825.1 Chloroflexota bacterium | reverse complement strand
TCGCCTATCATGCCACCTTTGAGGGTGAGTTCTCAACCCGCTACCTGTACAACCCTTACTTAGCTGACCTTGGCCTTCCATAAACCCGAGGGATGATACATAATTGTGCGCCATCCCTCGCATTTCACGCCTCAAATGTAGCGCAAGTAGCGCAAGGTGTCATCTTGCGCTACTTGCGCTTGCTTGAAACTCCCCCACTAGTGTGGTAAAATTGTAATTGTGATGCGGCTTCATCACTCCACTTTTGGTGGAATAAGCTTGCATCGAAGAAACGACCTTTTAAACAAATGCCAGGAGCAGGAAGATGGCGGGCAAGGAGAGAATTTGGAGTGAAGAGATAAAAGAGTGGCGAATTGATATGGGAGACTTCCTCAGCGAAGCTCTGCCTTCCATCCGCCTGGTTTCCATAAGACGTTATCGTGTTTGGAAGCCCCCTACGGATGTGTATGAGACTGATTCCCACATTGTGGTCAAGGTGGAAATAGCAGGGATGCGTGAGGAGGACTTCGAAATCTCCCTCTCAAATCGCACCCTAACCATAGCTGGAATACGCAGGGACCCGGCGGAGAAACTCACTTACCAGCAAATGGAAATCCTCTACGGAAGGTTTGAAACCCAGGTTTACCTCCCCGGCCCTGTGGAGGAGGACCAGATAGAAGCAATCTATGAAGACGGTTTCTTAAAGGTTATGTTGCCTAAAGCCAGGACCAGAAAGCTAAGCGTAACATAAGCAGGAGGTGCCTTATGGGCTTTTTTTGGAATAAATCGAACGATGCCAAACCTAAAGAAAGGCAGGAGACGGAGGCTGTAGGGACATTGGAGGTGAAGGAGGAGACCCGCCCCAGGACCGAAGAAAGCTCTGTCTCTATACCTGGGGAGATGGCGATATTGCCCTTGCGCAAGGTGGTGGCTTACCCTTTGACCGTGTTCCCCTTAAGCGTAGGACAGCCTCGCTCCATAAAGCTGGTGGATGATGCCGTTGTGGGCAATAGGATGATTGGGTTGGTGGCCGCTAAGAGCGCTGACATCCCTGAGCCAGGTCCCAATGATATTTACTGGACAGGTACGGCAGCCATCATCCACCGGATGCTCAAGGCCCCCGATGGCACCTTGCGCCTCATAGTCCAGGGGGTTGAGCGAATCAAAATCGAGGAATTCATCCAGGAGGTCCCCTACCTCAAGGCCAAGGTCAAACCGGCCCCTGACATAGTCGAGAAAACCATCGAAGTCGAAGCTTTAATGCGCAATTGCGTGGAACTGTTCCGCCGCCTGGTATCACTGGTGCCTCACCTCCCTGAAGAGCTGATGATGGCGGTGATTAACGTGGATGACCCCCGCCAGCTTGTCTACCTCATTGCTACTACCATCAGGATGGAAGTAAAAGATGCCCAGGAGCTCCTGGAACTCGACCACGTTAAGGACAAGCTTCACAAGCTTAACGCTCTACTCACCCGGGAGCTGGAAGTGCTGGAGCTGGGCCGGAAGATTCAGAGCCAGGCCCAGGCCGAGATGGAGAAGATGCAGAGGGAGTTCTTCCTGCGGGAGCAGCTTAAGGCCATTAAGAAAGAGCTGGGGGAGGAAGATGAGCAGGCGCTGGAGATAAAGGAACTGGAGGAGAAGATTGCCAAGGCTGGGATGCCTGAAGAAGCGGAGAAGGAGGCCCGCCGGGAACTGGAGCGCTTGCGCAAGATGCCACCGGCGGCTGCCGAATACTCGGTCATCAGGACATATCTGGATTGGCTCACCAGTTTGCCCTGGAACGTAACCACCGAGGACAACCTGGACATCGAACGGGCTAGGCGCATCCTGGACGAAGACCACTACGACCTGGAGAAAGTCAAAGAGCGCATCCTTGAGTACCTAGCCGTCCGCAAACTTAAAGAAGAACGCAAGGAGGAGCGGGAGAAGGAAAAGGAGCAGCTTACCGACTACATCCGCCGGGAGAGGGAAGGGGTCATCCTCTGCTTTGTGGGGCCTCCGGGCACCGGCAAAACCTCGCTGGGCCAATCCATTGCCAGGGCCTTGGGGCGCAAGTTCATCCGGATAAGCCTGGGCGGCGTGCGGGATGAAGCCGAAATCCGGGGCCACCGGCGCACCTATGTGGGCGCCCTTCCAGGCCGCATCATCCAGGCCATCCGGAGGGTGGGCACCAAGAACCCCGTCTTTATGCTGGATGAAGTGGATAAAATCGGGGTGGACTTCCGTGGCGACCCGGCCTCAGCCCTGTTGGAGGTTTTGGACCCGGAGCAGAACAGGGAATTCCGTGACCACTATCTGGATGTGCCCTTCGACCTTTCGCAGGTGATGTTCATCACCACCGCCAACGTGCTCGATACCATCCCGCCTGCCCTGCGGGACCGGATGGAGATAATTCAGCTTTCCGGTTACACCGAAGAGGAGAAGCTTCAGATTGCCAAGAAATACCTGCTGCCCCGCCAGCTCCGGGAGAACGGCCTCCGCCAGGACGAACTCACCATCTCCGACGAGGCTATCCGCAAGATCATCCGGGAGTACACCCGGGAAGCCGGGGTGCGCAACCTGGAACGGGAGATAGGGGCTATCTGCCGGAAGGTGGCCACCAAGGTGGCCCAGAACGAGCAGGGTCCTTTCCACGTGGATGTAGATGACCTCACCGATTATCTCGGTAAGCCCAAATATTACCCTGAAGCGGTCGAAAGGACGGAGATGCCCGGAGTTGCCACAGGGCTGGCCTGGACACCCACCGGTGGCGATATCCTCTTCGTGGAAGCCACCAAGATGCCTGGCAAGAAAGGGTTCATCCTCACCGGGCAACTTGGCGATGTTATGAAGGAATCGGCCCAGGCAGCCTTGAGCTATGTGCGCTCCAAGGCCAGCGAACTGGGCCTCGACAGCGATTTCTTCGAGAAACACGACATCCACCTGCACGTGCCTGCCGGAGCCATCCCCAAAGACGGGCCTTCGGCAGGGATTACAATGGCTGTGGCTCTGGCTTCCCTCCTGACCAACAGGCCTGTCCGTCCGGACATAGCGATGACAGGGGAGATCACCTTGCGAGGTCAGGTGTTGCCGGTGGGCGGCATCAAGGAAAAGGTGCTCGCCGCCCACAGGGCTGGCATCAAGACCGTTATCCTCCCCAAGCGCAATGAGCCTGACCTGGCCGACATCCCGGAAGATGTGCGCAGGGAGATGAAGTTCATCCTGGTTGAGCGGGTGGATGAGGTGTTCGACATCGCCTTTGCCGATGGGAAGAAACCCAAAGGCAAGGCGAAGAACTCGAAAGGGAGGAAGAAAGCGAAGGTTTCCGAGGAAAAGCAGGATGAGAGCTGAGGATTTCATCGGGCAAAGGCCCGCCGTCAAATCGCCTTAGAGAGGGCAGGTGGGGGAGGGTATAGGATTATGAGGAGAGGAGTTCTCTCGTTCACGCTCATCCTGCTGGCCCTGGTGGTGTGGCTCACCTCACCTTTGCAGGGGGTGGCCCAGGGCAAGCAGGTTAACATTATAACCGTAAAAGGCATCATAGACCCATTCGTGGCTCGCTACATCAAGCAGGCCATTCAGGCTTCTGAGGCAGAAGGGGTTGAGTGTTTGATCATCGAGCTGGATACGCCCGGTGGGACGGATTCCGCTATGCGAGATATTGTCCAGAGCATAATGAATTCCCGGGTGCCGGTCATCGTCTATGTCTCCCCCCGGGGGGCAAGGGCGGCTTCCGCCGGGTTGTTCATCACGATGGCTGCCCACGTAGCAGCGATGGCTCCTGGTACTAATATAGGCGCTGCCCATCCGGTGGGCATAACCGCGCCTCTCACAGGAACGGTGGAAACCAAGGTCACCAGCGATGCAGCGGCTTACATCAGGGCCATTGCCCAGGAAAGAAAGCGCAACGCTGAATGGGCCGAAGAAGCCGTGCGTAACAGTGTCTCC
>DRAO01000315.1 GCA_011041825.1 Chloroflexota bacterium | reverse complement strand
CTTAATCGTGGTCACATAAAAAGTGGGATTTTGTCCCAAAAAGAGAGGTGTTTTTGTGGGCAACGGCGAAGCCGTTGCCCACAAAAACGCTTCCTTCTTTCTTTGCCTCCACCGTGGGGCAACATTGCCAACCACGGTTAAATGGAGTGCTACCTTGTGTGTCGGGGCTGGGGGAGAATCAGAGGAACCCAGGGCCTTGTGTCCCGAGATGCCCAGTACTTTGAAAATCTTAATCCCTCCGCCGTTAAAAGACTCTCTCAAATAATGTGCTTCACCTGGGTTCCAGCTCCCCAGCTTCTTCTCCCAGGGGCCGTACACCAGCCATTTGATGTTGTAACGCTTTAAAAACTCAAGACGCCATTCATCAGATGTAGAGGGAGCGAAGAATTTCCGCACCATTTCTTCCTTCAGAGCCAACTGGATGGTCTCAGGCTTATGGCCTATGAAGACCCGCACAGGAGCCCTCGTGGGCAGGAAATTGCCCGTCTCATAAGCACTCAGCACCACATCCCCCTGGTTTGCCATAGAAGCCAACCAATCGGCTGCCGTAAGCTCAACCCGTGAGCGGAAGACAGGGTAATCCTGGTGGGAGGCCTGAAGCACGAGCCCCCCTACCAGCAAGCCATTGGAGATGCAGGCGGAAATCATAAATCCGAAAGCCACATATCTCAACCTTCTCCTCGGTAGCCATCGGGCCAATTCCTCGGCAGCAAGCCAGGAGAGAGGCACCTGTGCCCCCACTATTAGGCGGCGCTGGGGGTTAACCGGCACATAGGCTAAAAGCAGCCAGACCACGGCCCATACGATGGCTACCCCTCTAAGTCCCCTTATCTGCCCCCGGATGTGCCTTAGCCCGAGGATGGCAAAGGGAAACAGGAACCCATAGCCCAGCAAGTAAACCACAGGATGAGGGGAAGGCAGGACGTTTTGAGAGGCCCACATCTTGAAAACGGGGTTTGTGGTAAAGGTGATGGCGAGGTAAATCAGATACGGCAACGGAATCACGAACATCCCCGCACTCACCAGGAGGGAACGCAGGGATAGGCGATGCTCCTCCAGCCAAAGCCAGATCAGGCCGGTCAGCCATAGCAGGGCCAGCACGGGGAAGTATATGGGCACGAGTGTGGACATAACCAAAGCCAATCCCCCTGCTATCAGGGCTTTCCTGATGCTGCTGGTTTCCAGGGCTTTAACCCCTATGAGGCAAGCGCCAAAGAGGGACGCTTCGGCTAAGGCGAGATGGGGGAAGGACAGGATAGCTTGGAAAATGTATGCCTCCGGGAGCCAGAATTCCAGGGGGATGCTTCCCAGCACCCGCCCTCTTCCCAGGAGGAGCGAAAGCCACCCTGTTCCACCCCCCAGGGTTATCAGGAGGAAGGCCACCTGACGCACCGACGGCTGGGTGCTGAGGTGAGAGAGAAAGGCAAGGACGGAAGCCATCAGGATGCACGCACAGACCAATCGGAGCAAGTGGTAAGCGGGGATGAGAGGGAGCCCCAGGGCTCCAGCCAGGCGGCCAGCCGCAATGTGAAGGGGGAAGAGCAAAGCTCCGGAATGGGGTTCGGGAGTATAGAAGATGGTAAACAACCATTCCCCCTTTGCCCCCAGAAGCATCTTGGCGATATAGGAGTTGCCATCTTCAACGTTGTAGAGAAATCCGGTGAAAAAGCGGTTCGGACCGGCTATGCTCCACGCATAGAGGTAAGGGAGGGTGGTAATCACTAAGGCGATGAAGGCTACAGCCATCGTCTTCTTCATAAGCTCTCTTGCCTTTTCCTGTCCCTTTTTCTGCTTCTGCGCCCATCCGTGGGACGAATTGGGGAATTCCTTCCCATTATAAAGGATTAATCCCTCACGGGCAAGAAAAGTTTTCAGGAGGGTGTTGAAAAACTCCGGGGTTAAACTCGCCCCCGGGAGCCGGAGAAGGAAAAAAGCCTTTTTAACCCGCCCCCGTCAGGGGGAACCCTTTGAGGAAGAATGGCGTGGCACTTCTCCAATAGTCTCGTTTTCAACACCTTCCAAACCCCGGGATTTGTCTCCTGAAGCCTTTTGGTTTATACTTCTTGCAGGAGGCAGCCCCACATTTAATCGTGAAGGGAGAGGCGTTTTTGCGGGCAGCGGTGAAGCCGTTGCCCACAAAAACATTCCCCAGCAGGGCCAAAAAGAAGGGAGGAAGCAGATGAGGGCAGACCTAATCCTCCACAACGGTCGCATTTACACAATGGAAGGGGATTTAGCCCCAGCCCAGGCCATAGCTGTAAGGGCAGGCCGTATCCTCGCTGTGGGCTCCAATGCCGAGATTCTCCCGCTGGCAGGGCTGGATGGGGAAGCGGTGGATTTAAAAGGGGCCACCGTGGTGCCAGGCTTCGTAGACGGGCATTTCCACCTGTTGGAATACGCCCTACGGATGATGACCCTCGATTTAGATGGCCTTGCCTCTAAAGAGGACGTGCTGATGAAGGTGGCTCAGAAGGCCTCTTCCACCCCCGAAGGAGAATGGATTCTCGGAGGTGGTTGGGACCGAAACCTCTGGCCTGACCCTTCCTTCCCCACCCGAGAGGATATAGACACCGTGGCCCCTCATCATCCTGTGGCCCTTTTCAGCAAAGATGGCCACACCCTCTGGCTGAATTCCCTCGCCCTGGAGAAAATGGGCATAACCGCTCAAACCCCGAACCCACCCGGAGGTGTTATCGAGCGGGATGAGAAGGGCATCCCTACGGGGATTCTAAAGGAGACAGCCGTAGAAATGGTTCGCAAGAGGGTGGAAAGCCGCTCTTCGGCTCTTATGTGCCAGGGTTTGGAGAGGGCTATAGGGGAATTGCATAAGAAAGGCCTAACAGGGCTTCATAATTGTGAGGATGAGAGAGCTCTCTCCTTGCTCCAGGAGCTTCGGGCTCAAGGGAAACTCAACTTCCGCATACTGCATCATATCCCCCTTGCCAATCTGGATGCAGCCGTTCAATTGGGCCTCAGGAGCGGTTTTGGGGATGATTTCCTCAAGATAGGCGGGGTGAAAATCTTTGCCGATGGAGCCCTGGGCTCCCGGACGGCTGCAATGTTGGAGCCTTACCTGGAGGAAACCGATAACCTCGGCATACTGGTGCTCTCTAAAGAGGAAATCCTCGAAGTGGTGAAGAAGGCTTCCCAGGCAGGACTTTCTGTAGCAGTCCATGCTATAGGAGATAAGGCTAACAGGGTGGTCCTGGATGCATTGGAGGAAGCGTTGAGAAGCCAGCCTCACCCCCTTCGACACCGCATAGAGCATGTCCAACTCCTGAGCCCCTCGGACATTCCCCGGCTGTCTCGATTAAAGGTTATCGCCTCTATGCAACCTGTCCATGCCATATCCGATATGGAGATGGCTGACCGATACTGGGGTAAAGAACGCTGCAAAGGGGCTTACGCCTGGCGGAGCCTGCTGGATCAAGGGACGGTGTTAGCTTTTGGGTCGGATTGCCCGGTGGAGTCACCGGACCCCTTGCTGGGCATCTATGCCGCCGTGACAAGGCGGCGCTTGGATGGCTCCCCCGGCCCTGATGGCTGGTTCCCCGAACAACGCATCAGCGTGGCCGAGGCAGTTCGAGCTTATACCTGGGGAAATGCCTGGGCCTCCGGCGAGGAGAAAATCAAAGGCACCCTGGCTCCTGGTAAGCTGGCAGATATGACCATCCTCTCAGATGATGTTTTCGCCATACCCCCGGAGGCAATCCCTCAAACCCAGGTGCTGGGGACGGTGATAGGCGGCAGGTTCGTGTACAGGGCTCCTGCCTTTTGAAAGGCCTTGGCGGTTTATTTCTTGGACTTCTGGGAGAAGAAGAGCACAATTACTATCACAACGATTAAGGGAATCCCAGCGCCGATTATCACCTTTGCGAGCATAATCCCCAGCTTTTTAGGGAAGGTCGGTCGCCCGGCCTGTTGAACGGAAGGGGGTCCGGG
>DRAO01000464.1 GCA_011041825.1 Chloroflexota bacterium | reverse complement strand
TTGTAAGCCCAACTCCATCCCCTCCCCAGGTTAGGTTAACCTTGACCCCTGAACCTTCCCAACCATCGCCTGAAGAAATCTGGGAGGAGGGGGAGGGCTATTTTAACCGGCAGGAATGGGATAAAGCCATCGAGAAATTCTATACCCTTATCCTCCACTATCCCGATTTTAAACCCCAGCTGGTGAGGGAACTGCTTTGTTCTTCCTTTCTTTATAAAGGCAGGGAAAAGCTGAGGCTTTTTTCCGAGCGAGGTCAGCAGGCCGCCCTTGTGGAAGCGCTGGACATCTTTGAGCAGGGGTTAAGGGAATGTCCTGAGGAACCAGCCCTGGCTCAAGAGGAGAAATTTATCTCCCTCTACCTCCAGGCCCTTTCCCTTCGTTCCCAAGGTGAGCTGGAAGAGGCCATAAAGGTGTGGGAGGAGATTTACTCGCTAGCTCCTGATTACCTGAGCGGGAAGCTGGCGGAAGAGCTATACCAAGCTTACCTCGAAGAAGGGGCTCTCCTGGAGGAAAGGGGAGCTAAGGAGCAGGCTCTCCGCCTTTATGAGAAAGCCCTGGCCCTTAATGTAGCCGATAAAAGCCAGGCCGAGGCTCGCAGGGAAGCCTTGCTAGCTACGCCTACTCCGAGGCCCCCGAAGACCCCCCTGCGTTACAAGTATCCAGCTCCCAAGCTCCTCTCCCCAGCCGACGGCGCTGTCTTCCACGGCAAATATACCGAGATATACCTGGAATGGGAGCCAGTCGGGGAATTGGCCCCCGACGAGTTCTACAACGTGACGGTGATGCGCTTCTGGCAGGGGAAACCCTATTACTGGGGTGATGGAGTGCGAGAGACCCGTTGGAAGGTTCCCACCTTAGCAGGGTATAAAGAAGCGGATAGGGATACCTTCTATTGGTGGGTAGTGGTTAAAAGGGCCACCACCACAACGCCGGAAGGGAAACCAGATGGCCCACCTATAAGCCCTCAGAGCGAAACCTGGAAATTCTTCTGGTATTAAGGGATGCAGGGATTTCCCAATGGATGAGATTGAAAAGCTCTTTGGGGAAATAGAAGGGCTTCACCACGAGATAGCCAGCATTAAGAGCATAATTAGCGGGCAAAGGGCCTTCCAGCATCCCCAGGGATTGAAGAAGAGCTTGGTGGAACTCTCCACATTAGCCTGGAAGCTAAAGGTGATGGAAGGGTTCACCGAGAGGTTAAACAAGCTTGCCCAGGCAATCAAAATCCACCTGGAAGAATCCGCCCGTTGGAGAAGCCAGCTCCAAAAGCTATATCAACTCATTGAAGTGAGCATCCAGATTACCTCCATTGATTCCCTGCTCAAAAAGGCCCTGGATTTGCTGAAGGACTTAACCCAAGCTGATAGGATTCTGCTGGTCATCCTTGACCCTGCTGCGAAAGCCCCCAGGTTGGAGTTAAACTGGGTGCGCAACCCGGCAAAGATGCCTTCCGTCTCCTGGAAGGCCATATACACTGCCATCGGGAAGAAGGCACTTTCAGGGGAGCCCATCCTCATACCGGACACCCTGAAAGCCCCTGACTTTGGGAAGCTATGCTCCAAAGGCGTTAAGTCTCTGCTCCTCGTGCCCATTATGGTGAAGGAGCACCTGATGGGCCTTGTGTATCTGGATAACCTAAGCCAAGAAGGGGCTTTTTCGGGGGAAGAGCAGGAGTTCGTCGGGGCTATGGCTTTCGTCCTGGGAACCAAGCTGGAAATCAACCGGCTTTCCAACGAACTGAAGCAATCCCTCTATGAGCTGGCGAAGGCTCAGGTTATAAAAGAACAGGAGGAACTGGAGAAAGATTACATCCGGGCCCTCTTCAGCCGGTTTGTGTCCCCGGCAGTAGCCGAGCGCCTTGCTTCAGACCCCTCGGTGCTCCGCCTGGGAGGACAGCGTCAGGAGATATCCATACTGTTCGCCGACATCAGAGGCTTTACCGCTTTAAGCCAGGGGCTTCCCCCGGAGAAGCTAGTGGAGACGTTAAATGAGTACTTGTCCCTGGCTGCCGAGGCGATACTGGAGGAAGAAGGCACCATAGACAAATTTATGGGAGATGCGGTGATGGCTTTCTTCAATGCCCCTTACCCTCAAGAAGACCATGTTTTCCGGGCTGTGAAAGCAGCTTTGCGGATTGTAAAGAAAGTAGAGGAACTCCACAAGCGGGAAAGCCTGAAGCTTTACTTCGGGGTAGGAATAAATATGGGGGAAGCAGTGGTGGGGAACATAGGCACTTCTATGCAGATGAATTACACGGCTATAGGGGATTGCGTGAACATAGCCAAGCGCCTTCAGGAGATGGCGGGGCCAGGACAGATACTTATCAGCGCCCGAGTGTACGAGGAAATAAAGGATAGAGCCGTTGCCAGGGCCCTGCCTCCCCTGACCATTATGGGCAGGACGACCAGGGAGCTGGTTTACGAGCTCATTGACCTGTTGGATACGGCTGAGTAGGTGTACCCCCTGCTCCGATAGGAGAGAAAGTTGTGCTTTTCAAGCAACGCCTCGAAGATTTTGTCGTCAGGGAAGAGATCGAAGCCCCCTTTCAGGATTCGGGGCCTTACGCCCTCTATCGGGTAACGAAAAAGGGCATAACCACCTTCCAGGCCCATATCCGTTTGGCCTCCACCCTTGGCTTATCCCCATCCGAAGTGGTCTTCCCTGGCCTTAAGGACCGGAAAGCCATTGCCATCCAATACGCCTCGGTACGAGGGAAAGGCCCCGAGGAAATCTCCGGCAACGGCTTCTCGGCCCAGTTGGTGGGTTCTCTCAGCCGCCACCTGAGGCCAAGCGACATCAAAGGGAATCACTTTACCATAACCCTGCGCAATCTTCCCCGAGGTAAAGAAGCATCCATAGCCCAGGCCATCGGTCAGGTAAAGCGATACGGCTTGCCCAATTACTTTGACCGCCAGCGCTTCGGCTCTTACATCCCTGGGGAAGGATTTATCGGCAAGAAAATCCTCGAACGAGATGCCGAAGGCGCTCTCAGAATCTACATCTGTTGTCCCTTCCCTGTGGACCGAGCAGCTTATAGGGCTTTTAAAGAGAAGGCGGCAAAGGATTGGGGGAATTGGGAAAAGCTGCTTCAGGATGCGCCTTCCCCCTCAAACCTGCGGAGCTTGCTCACATTCTTGAAGGACCACCCTTATGATTTCCGCAAGGCTTTGAATTTAATCCCCCCTCGCCTCTTGTCCCTGTTCCTGTCTGCCTATCAGAGCTGGTTGTGGAACAAGCTGGCTGGACGATACCTTAAAGGGATATTCGCCCGTCAAAAACTGGCTTTCATCGAGCTGAGCATCGCTGATGAGAAGCTCCCGTTTTACCTCTCTTTGCCTGACGACCTCCTGGATGCCTTGAGGGAGAAGAAGGTGCCTTTTTTCCACCACCGGGCAGTGTTCGATGACCCGATTATGGCTCAGATTGCGGGGCAGATTTTAACCGAAGAGGGGTTGGAACTCAGGGATTTCAAAGCCCGCATCCTCAAGCGGGCCTACCTCTCTAAAGGAGAGCGACCTTTGCTCCTCTTCCCCCGTGAATTCCGCTGGCGGTTGGAGAAAGATGAGACCAAACCCAAAGAGCAGAAGCTGGTCCTGGAATTCTTTCTTCCTCCCGGAAGCTATGCCACCTTGGTGGTCAAAGCCATCGCCCTGAGGGTGCAGCAGCCGGACAGCCTGGGCTGAAAGCCCCGGCCCGAGCGGTGAAAGCCCGCTGAAAGCGGGCTATTCAGGATTCGCTCGGCACACCAGGTGCCGAGCGGAGTTTGAGCTGATGCTCCCCCGCCACGAGGGCAGGGGTATCTGACTTGCCCCTCCAAGGGGAGTTTTCAAGATACCGCCGACCTTATGTCGGCGGAGTTTCAGCCCGTTTAATCCGCCCCGAACCTCGTGTTCGGGGCAAAGATTTCTAAGGCCCTATCGCCTACCAAGCTGTTACAGACTCCCTC
>DRAO01000101.1 GCA_011041825.1 Chloroflexota bacterium | reverse complement strand
CATTATACCACACCCTCAGAGGTTAAACAAAAAGCTGCTTGTTAGGGGTAAAGGCCTTTTGAGGGCATTTTCCTGCACGGCGGCTTTGCCGCCGTGCAGGAAAATACTGCTTTGGCGCTCCAGTTGACATTAGAGGGAAGATGGAATAAAATGAGTTCAACCCGGAGAGGAAAGCATTGCACAGAAAGCGAGTGAATCCCTTTTGTTTTACCCGGTATTTTACAGGGGGTAAAGAGGTATGAAGAGTTCGGAGATAAGACGGAAGTTCCTGGAATTTTTCGCTAGCAAAGGGCATACCATCGTCCCCAGTTCCTCCTTAGTGCCGGAGAACGACCCCACGTTGCTCTTCACTAATGCGGGGATGGTACAGTTCAAAGATGTATTCCTGGGCATAGAAAAACGGCCTTACACCAGGGCTACCAGCTCCCAGAAATGCATGCGGGTAAGCGGCAAGCACAATGACCTGGAAAACGTGGGGCCTTCTCCCAGGCATCATACTTTCTTCGAGATGCTGGGCAATTTCTCCTTTGGCGATTACTTCAAGGAGGAAGCCATCTCCTATGCCTGGGAATTCCTCACCCAGGTGTTGGGCCTTCCCAAAGAGAGGCTTTGGGCTACCATCTATGAGGAAGACGACGAGGCAGGGGAACTCTGGCAGAAGATAGCGGGCCTGCCTCCGGAGCGCATCGTGCGGATGGGGAAGAAGGATAACTTCTGGGCGATGGGCGATACCGGCCCCTGCGGGCCGTGTTCGGAAATCATCTACGACCGGGGGCCGGAGCATTGTACCTGCGGCAGGCCCGATTGCTCTCCGGCAGTGGAGTGTGAGCGGTGGTGGGAACTGTGGAATCTCGTCTTTATGCAGTATGAGCTTAACCCCGATGGCACAATGACCCCTTTGCCCCGTCCGAGCATTGACACAGGGATGGGGCTTGAACGGATTACTGCCGTGATGCAGGGGGTGGAGTCCAACTACGACACCGACCTCTTTCAGCCTCTCATCCGCAGGGCTCAAGAGCTCCTGGGACACACCGATGAAGAGGTGCAGGAAAACATTGTCTCTTACCGGGTCATTGCCGACCACGGGCGAGCCATCACTTTCCTCATTGGCGATGGCGTGCTGCCCTCCAACGAAGGCCGGGGGTACATCCTGCGGATGATCCTCCGCCGGGCTGCCAGACACGGCAGGAAGCTTGGCTTCGAGGGCCCCTTCCTGGCCCACATCGCCGACAAGGTTATCGAGATAATGGGCCATCATTATACAGAGCTCCCCGGACGCCGGGAGTTCATCCTCAATACCATTACCCAGGAGGAAGAGCGCTTCCAGCAGACCCTGGACATCGGCCTGGCCCTCTTGGATGAGCTCATCGAGAAGCTCACTGCCGAAGGCAAAAAGGTCATCCCCGGCGAAGAGGCCTTCCGCCTTTACGATACATACGGGTTCCCCCTCGACCTTACCAAGGTTGTCGCTCAAGAGCGAGGCTTCACGGTGGATGAAGAGGGGTTCGAAAAGGCCTTGGAAGCTCAGCGAGAGCGTGCTAAGGCGGCTCAGGCTTTCGCTTTAGAGGAAGAAGAGCTCAGGAAAGCTGAGTTCTACAGCAATCTCTACGAGCAACTCAAGCGTGATGGCCTCATCCCCGAAGAAGGCGTCGAACACGTTTACGAGGTGGAGACCGAGGTCAAGACCAAGGTGGTTGCCATCGTTAAGGATGGTCAGGTGGTAACCACAGCTCGGGAAGGTGAAGAGGTAGAGATAGTGCTCCCCATAACGCCTTTCTACGTGGAGAGCGGAGGCCAGGTCAGTGATATTGGCTTTATAACTCACTATGAAACCCGTGATGGCGAAGAGGTTGTGGGCTGGGAGGTCGAGGTAGAGGATATGCTGCGCCCCTTAACGGCCCTTATCCTCCATAAAGGCAAGGTGGTGAGAGGCAGGGCCAAGGTTGGCGATGAGGTGTGGGCAACCGTGGATGCCGAGCGCCGGATGGACATAGCCCGCAATCATACTGCTACTCACATCCTCCACAGCCAATTGCGTCGTCTGCTGGGCAAGCACGTGTACCAGGCTGGCTCTCTGGTGGCTCCCGACCGGTTGCGTTTTGACTTCACCCACGCCGGGATGCTCACCCAGTCTCAGCTTGGCGAATTGGAGCGGATGGTCAATGAGATTATCCTGGCCAATTACCCCGTTCAGATTATCCACACCACCTATCAGGAGGCTATAGAACAGGGAGCCATAGCCATCTTCGAAGAAAAGTACGGCGAGAAAGTTCGGATGGTGGTCATTGGCTACCCTGATGAGGTCATAAGCAAGGAGTTGTGCGGTGGTACCCATATCTCCAGCACCGGTGAGATTGGCCTTTTCCACATAATTGCTGAACAGGGTGTGGGGGCCGGGGTCCGCCGCATCGAGGCGGTAACAGGGCGTTATGCTCAGCAGCTTGTCCAGGAACGTTTGCAGGTGCTGGAATCAGCCGCTACTTTCCTCTCCTGTGCGCCCGAAGAGGTTGACCGCCGGGTGCTATCGCTTTTAGGCGAGCTTCAGAACAAGGAGAAGGAAATCCAGCGGCTTCGGCGGGCCCTTGCCCGCAAGATTTACGAGGAGCTGGTGGGGCAGGCCACCAAAGTCAAGGATGTGAGTGTGGTGGCTGCTCAGGTGGAGATAGACGATGAAGACATCCTGCGGGAGATGACCGACTGGCTCCGTGATACTTTGGGAAGTTCCGTGGTAACGCTTGCCACCGTGAAGAACGGCAAGCCTTTCTTCGTCACGGCCCTGACCGATGATTTGGTCAAGCGTGGGCTCCATGCTGGCAGCATTGTCAGGGCAGTAGCTAAGGTGGTAGGCGGTGGTGGAGGTGGTAGGCCCACGATGGCTCAGGCAGGCGGGCGTGATGTAAGCCGGATTAGAGAAGCCCTTAATCTAGTGCCCCAATTGGTGGAGGAAGGCTTGAAGGGCTAAGGGCCAGCCCAATCCTTAACTCTCCACAGGTTAATCAATGAGCACCGGCTCCACGCCGAGCAACTGGCTCAGTTCCAGCAGATAACCTGACACCTTTCCGGGAACCAGGGCGAGGTGATTACCTAGGGATTTCTCAAGGAATCCCCCTACAGGACCCTTAAGCCTCACCTCCACCTGTGTCCGGCACATATAATCATAGCCCATATCGCTGCGGGCTATCTCCCCTGAGCCTATCATCAACTTATCAAGCCTGGAACCCCCTAATCGAATCAGGGTGATTTCCCCCTCTGCAAAGGGGCCCTGCACGGCAACCCCTTTACCTGATTCAAAGTGGCTGCGGAGGACAACCTTGCCCGGATCGCAGAAAATTTTCATCGGTGCAGTGCAATGTGCCAAGGTGAGGGTATTGCGCTCATAGTCCACTGAGACGGGATTAGCCATCCAGGTTGGTTGCCCTGTCAGGTAATGCAAGATGAGCATTGATAGAAGGGCGTTAATGTCACCTTCACAGCCAGCGATAATGCCCTCATCATTTAACCGGGAGAGGGCCAAACAGAGGGTATTGTCGAGCAAGGGGATTATGTCGAAGCACCTTACCGTAATAGCCTTTAACCCTTCCCTTTCCACAATATTGCGGACCGCAAGGTAAAGTTTAACAGCCTCTACTAATGCGTGATGGGAGGGCTCCTTCAGCCCTTTGGTTTCTCCAAGTATTTCCTGGGCTACCGTCTCCGCTGCCGATGAAGGAATCCCCTGATATTCTTGATAAAGGGCGAGCAAATCCATCCGCTTAACGGTAAGGCCAAATTTGTCCTCCAAGAGGTGGTAATTTGAGGTGCAGCCTATGAGCCAAGGGGAGGGGGAACCCAATACCCCGATGGCAGTTGCCCGCAGCTTTTTGACCGCTTTTCTGGGGATGAGGAAATCCAGGATAGCCTTGGCAGTGCTATCTCCATAGTGGGTTTCGTAGATTAACTTCACATCCT